>JAHXHU010000078.1 GCA_025656375.1 Candidatus Thiodiazotropha sp. (ex Ustalcina ferruginea)
CGATTGATCAATGACTTGTCGCGATTTCATTGTATCAAAACAAGGGGGTTTTCAGGCCTTTCTCGTTAAGTATTTATGGGACAGCAGTGATGTTACCTATTGGTTTGACTCTCGGTGTCTGGCGGCTGTTTTTATCTACCGAATGCCCCTGCAAGGCCGTTTCTGAACGAGCATTGATTAAGATGTCACATCCGCACTGACGATGACCTCATGCATTTCGATAGCGCTTTCCCCAATGAAGGCCTCTTCGGGCATCGGATTGGCGTGCGCGCGTTTGAAGTCATCGCTGCCAACCCAGTCTCGAACGCCTGCTGATTAACCCAGCTGGTGAGAACCAGATAGGGCATTTCCGGCTTGGCAGGTTTAAGTACCTGCATGCGCACAAACCCCGGTTGTTGATCGATCTGTCCGATTCGTGAGCGGAAGCGTTGTTCGAATATTTCCTGGAATGATTTAGCAACAGTTACCCGGTTTGCGACAATGAACATGTCACTCAACTCCTATCCAGATGTTGGTAGGGTGGTAGCGTTTGCAGCCGGTCATCGGTTTTTGGTGAGCCGATTGTAAAATGATAAAGGCTTTGAAACAGGCTGTTGGAAAGCCCCAGTGTCTCGTGTACGGCATCATCGAAGAAACAGCCGATCCCGGTACCTCTTACCCCTGCAGCTTCCGCCTGTAGGTAGAGCACATGACCGATCAACCCAGCCTCCCAGAAGAGCTCAGGATAGGCCTGTGGGCCGTCAGCCTCAGTTGGGGAATGCCAGAGCATTGTTAGGATTGCCGGCTCTCTTCAGGTGTTTTGGCTCGTATTGTCAGTGCATGCAGCTCCCCAGTAGCAATTTCCTCATTAAACAGGGTGAGAATGGAACGTTGCCTCTGAAGACTCTTCATAGTGCTAAATGCGGGGGTCGTAACATTGACCTCAAAGCTGCAGCTTTCGCCTGCAACGCTGATTTCGGCATCAGGGTAGATGCCTTTGATTCGATTGACCAGATCTTGTTCATTCATCATTCACGTCTCATATACGGAGTTAGGGGCCTATCTTCTCATGTTCTGACAAACTATTCGTTTCAGTTACTTATATGCTTTATGTGGATTTGCAGATGCCATGCATTAAGTGTCAGTCTTGATGTATGTGTTCAGCCTGACTCACTCCTGTGACTCATCACCTTCGCTATTACTTTTTTTAGGGTGATGATTGACAGCGCAGCGATCTTGGGGCAAGTTTTCATTACATTTATGCAGGAAAAGATCATGGATATTCACCATAAACCGATTCAGGAACGTATTGAATGGTTAGTTAACCATGCCAACACTCACTCAAAGATATACAGCAGTCCTGGGAGTTGGCTTGCACGTACACGTTATCTAGCAGAACATCCGACCTCAATTGCAGTACTTAAATGCATGGATGGACGGATCAATATTCCAATAGCCACCAATACTCCCCAGGGCATTATCCAGCCATTTCGCAATCTGGGTGGTATATTCGACCTGGGTTGGCCCCATCTTGGTGAGGTCTTGGCCAGCTATATTCAAAATGTCGTATCGGATGGCAGGCGGGCAATGGCGTTGATTACCTATCACTTCTCAAAAGGTGATCCTCAACGCGGATGTGCAGGATTTAATTACGACACAGCAGCCGCAAAGGCACACACCTACCAGATAAAAAAACAGGTGGAGGAGGTGTTCGGTGTCGATCACAATACGGTCTATCCCATCGTGTGTGGTTTTGAAACCGATGATGATGCCCTGATACTGCATGGCAGCACAGGTGAGCAGCTGAATACTGCAGAAATCAAATCAAGTGACAGGGATACTTTGTTACCCTGCCTGGAGGCTTTGTTCCCCGATATGTCCGGGCAAATGCGCCAGGATCTGTTGCCATTGATATCGGGTAACCTCGATCATATCGAAGAAGCACGCCAGTTGGAGCGTGAATTGGATATTGTGCATCGTGAATGGATGATCTGCATTGGCCGCGGTTTCGATTTTCTACACATGCCGAATCTGGCCCTGATTATCGGTCCCTATAGCCCGAGTCTTGCCGATCCGATACTTAAAGCTGCAGGGATTATAGAAAACAACATGAAAGCCGGACGTATACCCGATGACGGTTTCCTGTTGCTGGCATCTGTACCCTACCTGGATGTGGGAGTGGATCGGGCGCGGGCAGAAGTGAAGTCAAAATTTCTCTGTGGCTTTGCTGCCGAGCAGATCGGCATAGCTTATCCTGAGCTGGCAAAAAAGATGCATGTGAAAACCGCTGTGTTGAATTGGCAGTCACGGGCACTGGAGTTGTTATCTACAGGCTAAACAGAATAGTGTATCTGTTTTTTTTAAGTCCGCATATGAGCGGGAATAAACGCAAATGGGTCTTAGCGGAGATAGCATAATTTTGGATGCGACCTGTATCATACATCCTCAGTGGTAGGGGTACTGTTTAACCGTACATTTAAAGTATCGTACTAACAGAAAGATATTTGACGCAGTTGTGTTTTGTCCCAACAGCTCGAGCAGCTCTGTAGAAAATATTCAATACGGAAGGGCCACACACGCTACATGACTGGATAGAAAATAGTCCGTCAATGAACACAAGTTGATTAGAAAAATATCAATTTGCGTTTATTCGCGGACTTACATTCGATTCATTACAACAGGCTGTTTAGCCATGATTCGGCAGTGGCTTGAGTCAGGTCCAGAACCAGACCAGGGAACAGGCCGAAGAGGAGTACCAGTAGAGAAAAGAGTGCCATTGTAAAGAGTTCTCGCGGTCGCAAATCCTGTGCTGCGCGAACCTGGCCATCCAGCACCGGACCATAGAAACACTGCCGATAACTATTCAATAAGTAGCCAGCGCCAATGATGATACCAAATAGAGCAGCCAGACCTGCTCCGGTGTGTGTCTTGAGTGCACTGATCAGGATCAGAAACTCAGCGGGGAATCCACTGCTGCCGGGAATGCCGAGTGAGGCCAGCCCCAGAAACATGAAAAACGCTGCCAGCAGTGGCATGGTCTGGGCTACACCACCGAGATGGATCAGGTCTGTCGATCCCAGTCGATGATGTAGATAGCCTGTAAGCAGAAAGAGTCCACCGGCAATCATCACGAAATTGAGTAACTGAAAGACCGCACCTTGCAGTCCCTGTTGATTGAAAGAAGCGATGCCAAGTACAACCAGTCCTACATGGCTCATGGATGAGTAAGCCAACATCCGTCTCAGATTGGTTTGGTTCAGGGCAGCTAGTGCTCCATATAGAATGCCAATCACCCCGAGACCTGCAAGTAGCCAGTGTAGTTCCTGGGCTGCAGTGGGTGCGAGTGGTACGGCGAAGCGAATAATACCGTAGGCGCCCAATTTGAGACCTACCAGCAGGGCGGCAATAGGCACAGGACCTTCAAGGGCCACGATAGGTGGCCAGGTATGAAGTGGGAAGAGGGGCGTCTTGACCGCAAAGCCGATCAGTAGAAATAAAAATACGACTATCTCCAATCCAGCGGGCAATGGTGTGTCGATCAGAGCCTGGTAG
Source organism: Candidatus Thiodiazotropha sp. (ex Ustalcina ferruginea) (assembly GCA_025656375.1). Taxonomy (GTDB): domain Bacteria; phylum Pseudomonadota; class Gammaproteobacteria; order Chromatiales; family Chromatiaceae; genus Thiodiazotropha. The sequence goes on from JAHXHU010000078.1 coordinate 3,532, forward strand.
TCGAATGAGAGTCCGGCAGGCGGAGTGGCTCCGATGATTTCAGCATGATTAAACGCCAGTACAGCAATCGCAAGCAGTAGTGGTATGCCGCCCGCAAGCATGAACAAGGTATACTTTGTCGCTGCATAGCGTCTATGGGGACCTATACCCCACAGACTGATAAGAAAGTAGAGTGGCACCAGCGTGAGTTCCCAAAATAGGAAAAAGGCCAGGGCATCAATACTCATGAAGACGCCTAATGTGGCAGTAGCAAAAAGCAGCAACAGACTGAAATAGACTCTGTGCAAGCCCTGTACATTTGTCCAGGAGGCAAGGGTCACGCCGATAAATAGCAGAATAGTCAGTGGCAGAAACAAACCATCGACACCAAACCTGAAATGGGCATCCAGTGCGGGTATCCAGGGGTACAGTTCAACGAACTGAAAGTCGGGATTACCCTTGTCCAGCAGGAATATCACCGCAATGGCTGGAATCAGAGCAATCGTCAGCGTGAATAATGTTACATGCTGTGCCTTGGCTACAGGTATGAGCCAGATTGCAGCTATACCCATAAGTGGCAGCAACAAGAGTGTTGATAACAGTGGTAGATTCGCAATTGTGTCGAGTTGGCCCATTTTTCCGATTCTCTCAATCGGTTGTGTAAATGGCGCTCAGTGCTGAGAGCGGTTTGTCGATCAGTGTGAGCCAGGGCTCAATGTAGAAGCCTGCACTCAGCAGTACGATGATCAGGGCACTGACCACAAATACCTCAGCCTTAGAAATGGGTATGACCTGAAAAGGTTGTCTGCCACTTGGGCGGGGGGCGAGAAATGCACGCTGGAAGGCCCAAAGAAGGAATCCCGCAGCGACCACATTACCCAGTGCGGAAGCGATGGTTACTAATGCGCCAAATTTATGAATCGCTGACTCCAGTATCAAGTGTGCAGCATCGAACCCAGGGGTGCCGGGCATGCCAATGATGGCAAGGCCCCCAATGAGAAATGTGATACCAAGAAAGGGCAAGGTATCAAAGAGTCCTCCCATGTTGTGCAACAGTGTCGTGTGGATGCGACGATAGAGCAGACCGGTTGTGAACACCAATGCTGCCAATGCCAGTCCAAACGTGGCGGATAGAATCACGCTGCCCATGAAAGCGGCATGTTCCAGACTAAAAACACCCAATATCAGAATGCCGGTATGGGAGATCACTGCATAGGCGAGCAATCTGCGCAGATTATCCTGCATCATGGCGAGGAAGGCAGCATAAAAGATGCCGCAGAGTGCAAAGGCGGCCACATAATTGTGCCATTCGGTGACAGCGGTTGGCAGCAGTGGCAGGACAAAGCGTAACAATCCATAGATGCCGATTTTGAGACCGAGCAGGAATGTGGGTGCCACGGCTACATTGCCGTGTTCGGCAACCAGTGGTAGCCAACCATGTAATGGAAACAGCGGTGTGCGTATTGCTAGGCCGTAAAACAGCAGAAAGAAGGCGACTGAACGGAAGGTCTCTGAGACCGGTGTTTGTGCGAGATGAATGAGGTTAAAACTCCATTGCCCATTATGGCTGTCAGAATAGTTCCAACCCATCAACACCGTACCGGCGATGAGGAGCAGGATACTCACAGACATAAATTGGTAGAAACGTCGCATTGCGAGCTCTTTGTCCGGCGAGTTCCCCCAACGCCACAAGAGAT
>JAHXHU010000195.1 GCA_025656375.1 Candidatus Thiodiazotropha sp. (ex Ustalcina ferruginea)
CATCTAATAGCTTGAAATCGCTAAGGATGGTGACCTTCCTACAGAGGACTTTCACCTCATTAGTTCATACCCATGCTGGGCGTACACAAGATGTTCGCGCTGGTCTCACAAAAAGAGGAGCCAGCGAGAGTAACTTTGAAATGCTTTCCTTCCGATGCTGAAGTACTTGTTGCACAATATGAATCGATCATTCCCGGTTATTACATGAACAAAAAGCACTGGATCACGATTTCACTGACGGACGAACTGTCTAATCAGATGCTGATTGATCTGGCCAATGAATCCTATAGACTGGTTGTGAGTAAGCTAACCAAGAGAGAGAAAGAACTACTTCAGCAGCAATAGTCAAAGCCAACCCAACAACTAAACCTGAATGGAATCAGACATGAATATAAAGGACTATCTCATATCCTCATTTATCGTTACGCTGTTTTTTCTCGGGCCAACTACAGTCAATGCCAGAAATTGCATAAAGGGCAAACCCTGCGGGAAGGGCTGCATCGCTTTAACCAAACAGTGTCGCATTGATAACAGTGGAGCACTTAGTAAAAAGAGCGCTTCGAATAAAACAGGATATGCAGCACCTTCACATACTCGATCAATTCTTCGGAAATCCAAACTAAGGCTTCCCAAAGTCTACACTGTAACAACCACATCCGTTAACGCAAATGGTGCCCCCTACTCAAGTACAATCACTGGGCACTACAGGGAAGGTCAAAGTGTCTTTGTTTATGAGACGTTTGAATCATGGGCACGTGTTACCAATATGATGCCCGAGGAGTGGGTTGAACTCAAGCATTTAAAGCTGAAATAACATGGCAGGATTGGAGATATATACAGGGACGAGAATTATACTTAAATTCAATAATATGAACCCTGTAATACCATCTAAAATCATTTCGGCTGACACATCTCACTATAACGGCATCTTGCAGTTATTTATTACCTCTCCTGAGGAGTTATATCTGGTCTATCCATCGGGCACCTGGCCCTTCGATACAGCGCAACTAAACCAACTCAGTAAAGAGCGTAGCGACTTCACTGTCGTACTGGACCGGGAGCAGGTCATCGGGTTTGCCAACCTTTATAGAAACCTATCTGGCGATAAGCTGTTTATTGGCAATGTTGTCATATTGGATGCCTATCGAAGCCAGGGCATAGGCAAGCGACTCATTCGTCATATGTGTGACATTATATTTAATCGATATGCGCCTGAAGTGCATATCTCAGTTTTCAATTTCAATATACCGGCACTGCTACTCTATGCCTCACTCGGCTTTAGGCCCTATGACCTTGAACAGCGTAGCCTGCCTGATGGTAAAATTTCAGTCCTAATCCACATGTGTCTCTATAGGAGGACATGGCAAGATAATAATACTAACCTACGTTCGGTTTAGCTACATACGACAGCTTGCCTCCCCGGAGGGAGGGTGTACAAAGTCCAAGATCATTGACTACTCACCGGCTCGAATGAACTCAACCCGGTTACGCATCGCTGCATAGTAGACCACCGGAATTACAACCAGTGTCAGCACGGTAGAGACGAATAGACCGAAGATCAGTGAAACAGCCAGGCCACTGAAAATCGGATCATCAAGAATGAAGAAACCTCCCGCCATGGCGGCTACTGCGGTCAACGCAATTGGCTTGGCACGTACCGCCGCCGAGTTGATCACTGCTTTCTCCAGATCCATCCCTTCTCGTACCTGCTGATTGACGAAGTCCACCAGCAGGATGGAGTTACGCACAATAATACCCGCCAGACCAATCATGCCGATCATCGATGTTGCAGTGAATTGAGCACCGAGCAGGGCGTGGCCCGGCAGTATACCGATCACGGTTAATGGGATTGGCGCCATAATCACCAAAGGTACAAGATAGGACCGAAACTGGGCCACAACCAGCAAGTAGATCATCAGCAGGCCAACCGAATAGGCGATGCCCATATCACGGAATGTCTCATAAGTGATCTGCCACTCACCATCCCATTTCAAGCTGTAGGCGTAGGGGTTATCCGGCTGTTTAAGGAACCACTGTTCGATGCCACCCTCACCCTCCAACTGGTCTGAGATATCGAACAGGCCATACAACGGGCTGTCAGTCTCGCCCGCCATGTCGCCGGTGACATAGACCACCGGTAAAAGATCCTTATGCTGAATGGAGTACTCCCTTACTCGCGGTATCACTTGAACGATCTCAGAGAGTGGCACCAGCTTACCCGCCTGAGAGCGAACCCGCAGGGAGAGCACCTGGTCGAGATCCGCTTTATCCGCTTCGGTATATTCGATCCGTATCGGTACCGCATACTTGAGATTTTCACCGTGCAGAAAACTGGCATCCTCACCACCCAGCACGGTCGCCAACGCTTCGGCAACAGCGCTTTGCGCTACACCCAGACGTGAGGCCTTGGCACGATCGACCCGCACCACAAATTTTGCTGATGGATATTCAACGCTATCATCCACATCCATGATATCCGCCGTGTTTTCAAACACACTGCGGATCTCCCAAGCAGCTTCAGTCTGTCCCTCGTAGTCAAGACCATAGACCTCAGCCACCAGGGGTGACATGACAGGAGGACCAGGGGGCACTTCGACCACTTTTACATTGCCTTTATAGGCTTGTGCGATCGCTTGAAGTGGCCCACGCACAGCCAGGGCCACCTCGTGGCTGTTACGTTCCCGGTGGTGTTTATCTACCAGGTTGACCTGTATATCACCCAGGTGCGCACCTTCCCGCAAGTAGTACTGTCGTACCAATCCATTGAATCCGATAGGAGAAGAGGTGCCAGAATAGACCTGATAATCGGTTACCTCTTCGACCCTGGCCAAATAGTCTCCCAGCTCATCCAGCACCCGGGTGGTCTGCTCCAAGCTGGTACCTTCCGGCATATCCAGCACGACCTGAAATTCTGACTTGTTGTCGAACGGGAGCATCTTCAGCACCACTGATTTTGTTATCACCAATGAGACAGAGGCGACAATCAACAGCATGATCGTCCCCAACAGTACCCAACGCATTCGATTGCCACGGCTGCCCAACAGAAAGGGTGACATCACCCGGGTAAAGAAGGGATTCAGCGCTGCACTTTGATCGCTATTGGCATGGGCGGCGATATGCTCAGCCTGACTGGCCAGAACCCGATTGGTCAGCCAGGGCGTGAAGACAAAAGCGACGATCAATGAGATCAGCATTCCGGTACTGGCATTGATCGGGATCGGACTCATATAAGGCCCCATCAGACCGGTCACAAAGGCCATCGGTAACAGTGCTGCAATAACCGTGAAGGTGGCCAGAATGGTTGGCCCACCAACTTCATCGACTGCTTCTGGAATCGCCTCCAGCAAATGCTTGGAGCCCATCTGCAGATGCCGATGGATATTCTCCACCACCACAATGGCATCATCCACCAGGATGCCGATGGAGAAGATCAGCGCAAACAGGGAGACCCGATTCAGGGTAAATCCCCAGGCCCAGGAGGCGAACAGGGTGATCGCCAGGGTGACAACCACCGCCGCACCGACAATAAACGCTTCTCGCCAACCAATGGTCAGCAACACCAGCACAACCACCGAGAGGGTGGCAAAGGCAAGCTTGGTAATCAGCTTATTGGCCTTGGCCTCAGCCGTCTCACCGTAGTTACGGGTAATGGTGGCATGTACCCCTTCAGGTATGAAGATACCCTCCAGTTGATCGAATCGTTCAATCACCGACTTGCCGATATCCACTGCATTGGTACCGGCTTTCTTTGCCACGACCACCGTCACAGCAGGAAATTTGCCCCCATCGGGTAACTGCTTGAGATTGCCTTGAGGACCCGTCCCCATCCATACATATTGCTTTGGCTGGTCGGGTTGATGGGTTACCTCCGCCACATCGCGAAGGTAGACCGCCTTACCCTCACGTACCCCAACCACCAGACTGCCGATCTCTTCCGCAGAGGTCAGGAAGGTACCCGCCTGCACCAGCAACTCACGATTGTCAGCAGTGACACTGATATTGTCCCGAATGTGGTTACCTGCCTGCAGGGCAGTACGCAGATCACTCAAATCGATACCATGACCAGCCAGTGCCTGGGGATCGAGCAACACATGCACTACCCGGTCAGGATTACCGATGGTGTAGATATCACGGGTTCCCGGCACCCGTTTTAATTCAGACTCAATGGCGTGCGCCACCTGGCCCAATTCATAGGCACCTACCTCTGGATTATCCGACCACAACGTGGCCGTGACGATAGGTACATCATCGATCCCCTTAGGCTTGATGATGGGTTGTCCCACCCCCAGCCCTTGGGGTAGCCAGTCCTGATTCGCGTAGACCTTACTGAACAGGCGTACGATGGCATCTTCCCGATTCTCACCCACCAGGAACTGGACTGTCAGCACCACCATACCAGGCCGCGATGTCGAATAGACATGCTTGATGCCATCGATCTCCGACAACACCTGTTCCGCCGGGGTCGCAACCAGGTTCTCGATCTCAGTTGCAGTCGCACCCGGAAAGGGAATAAAGACATTGGCAAAGGTGACGTTGATTTGCGGCTCCTCTTCCCGGGGCGTCACCAATACAGCGAATATACCGAGCAGGAGTCCCACCAATGCAAGCAACGGTGTGATTTCCGTGATCAGAAAGCGTTTGGCAACACCCCCTGAAAGTCCCAGATTACTCATCGTGACTCTCCGCCAATTGCTTTTTCAACAAGGTGACAGCAGCGATGGGATCAATCGCCACCTGCTCCCCCTCGGTGAGTCCCGCGATGATCGACAACAGACCATCAGCCACAGGATGACCGGCTCGGATATGACGGAAATGTACCCGGCCATCCTTACTCAGCACATACACGGCTGTCACTTCGGATCGGTAGACCACTGCCTGACGTGGCACCACCAATTCCTGCTTGACGCCGGTAACGAAGGCTGCCTTGACGAACATACCCGGAAACAGGTCACTGACACCTTCTGGCAGATCGACCCGAACCTTGAAGGTGTTGCTGCTCTGATCGGCAAAAGGAAAAATGGTCAGTCCCCGGCCATCGATGGCTTCACCGGTAGGCAAAAGAATCCGCGCCTTGCCCTGTTCACGGATCACAGGAATCAGGCTCTGAGGCAATTCCACATTGACTCGCAGTTGATCAAGTGAGATGCCACTGATCAGCTTCTGACCGGGTGAGGCAATCTCACCCACCTGCACATGGC
>JAHXHU010000008.1 GCA_025656375.1 Candidatus Thiodiazotropha sp. (ex Ustalcina ferruginea)
CCAAATGACTCGACGGCGTGTCGGGATGCCCTCTGCAGGTCTCCTAAGCCGCTACGCGACAGCGGATACCTGCCCGGGCCCTACGCCCTGCAGGGGTCTACCAACCTTCGCTTCGCTCTCCAGGGTTGGTAGCGTCGGCATCTCCCTCAGCCATGGCCCTCAGCCATGGCCGGCGCAGGTTCACCATAACAAGAGGAGGTGTCTGACGGTGTTTTATCACGATAAGGGGAGGTCCAGCACTCACAATATCCGGTACGCCAAACTTTGTCGGCACTGTCATAGGCTAAGCCCTTTTCAGCCATTGCATTGCTGCTGATAAGCAGGGGTGTCAAAGCCAAAGCCAAAGAAATTCTTTTAATATGCATTTTCATGCCTCCTAGATCTTATTTATTAACTTTAATGACTGCTGAAATCTCAGGCAGCCGTCTCCTGAATCATATGAATATCCCTTTGCGGATAAGGAATACTGATACCCTGTTTGTCGAACGTTACCTTGATGGCCTCGAGCAGGGCTGCACGTGTTGTCCAGTAATCCCCTGACTTTACCCATGGGCGAACAGCAAAATCGACACTGCTCTCCCCCAGCTCCAGCAACATGATCGTTGGTGCCGGATCTTTCAATACAGTGGCATCTGCTTCGAGAATCTGCTTGATAAGGTCACGCGCTACATTTATGTCATCGTTGTAGCCAATACCGATGACTAAATCGATCCGTCTCGTCTCCCTGGCGGAATAGTTGATAATAGTGCCGCTATAAATTTGTGCGTTGGGCATGGTGATCTCGCGATTGTCACCTGTCTTGAGCATGGTATGAAAGATGCGAATTTCTTCAACAACCCCGGTGGCACCCCCCGCCTCGACAAAATCTCCCAACTTAAAGGGACGAAAGATAATCAGCATCACACCGGCTGCAAAGCTTGACAAGGAGTCTTTTAAAGCCAAACCAACAGCCAAACCGGCTGCACCCAAAATTGCCAATGCAGAGGTTGTATTCACACCCAGCTGTTCAAGAGCAGCAAGAACAACGACAGCTAGGAGGACCGCAAAGGCAATATTACTAAGAAAGTTGACCAGCATCTGGTCCACACTTCCTTTAACCATGACCTTTTCTAAGGCTCGGGTCAGCATTTTCGCTATCCAACGTCCAATAATGAACACCAACAACGCCATCAAAATCTTGGTACCCCAGGGAATGACATAGGTATTCAGCAGGGTATCGAGCGTAAGCTCCATTTTCTCTCTCCTTTTCTATTCTTGGTGTTTTCTATCGGGTGTCCAATAGTGGGATCCAACGTCTCTTTAGTAACCCTACTATTGCCACCAGGAGTATCCCGTCTACAGTTGCTGTAATCAATGACTCAATCAAGCCACTGCTATGGACAGCAAAAAAATCGAACAGATATCTCCCAATAAAGAGACCAATCACCCTAATACTCAGGTTGCCCAGTACCCCGGAACCGCTCCCTTTCATAACCAGCCTGGCAAACCATCCAGCAACGAGACCTATTACGAGATAAGCTAGCAGACTCATCTTGGTCAACACGATTGGCTACAATGGTTGCAGCTTAGGGCAATCCATACCTGTTAATAAAGGAAGTGCCTGTTAAGAATTGTTAAATCGATATCACAATCTATCCATTCACTGACACTATCCATGCCGAGACCAGGATAAAAAGCCAGGGAATTCAGCTAAGGTTAGGGAGACAACAACTGAGAATGACATATGTAGTATTGCTTGAGTTCAGTATCTTTCCTCTCGATCAAGGAGAAAGCGTCAGTCAGGAAGTAAGCCAGGTAATTGCAATGATTAAAAAATCCGGCATTGACTACCAGTTGACGGCCATGGGGACCCTGATCGAAACATCAACCACTGCAGATGCGTTGTCCATTGTTCAGAAAGCAACTGAACTGTTGCACAAGGATGGTAGTCAGCGCGTTTATGCCACGATTAAAATCGATAGCCGTGTCGATAAGGAGCATCGTTTACAGGGAAAAATTCAATCAGTCCAGGCTCGGATTGGAAAGGTAAACTTGAATCCGAATAGGCAGGACATTGAGACTTAGGGAAATTCAGCAAAATACGAGAAAAACAAGATGAACAATGAGACTTCTACGGAAGAGCTGATTCATGCTGTCAAGCGACTTTGGTCCGAAAGCTATCATGGTTTGCTGGCGACACACTCGCTCAAGTTTCCAGGTTACCCGTTCGGCTCCCTGCTACCCATTTGTCGAGATACCAAGGGTTACCCTCTGCTACTGATCTCACATCTGGCACAACACACCCGTAATCTCGAAGCCAACCCACTTTGCTCACTGACATTTACTGAACAAGGAAATGGCGACGTACAGCAGTTAGCTCGGCTCACTTGCCTGATGCAGGCAGAAACGGTCAATTCGACCAATACGGCTGAACGCTATTTTCGTTATTATCCCGAAACCCGGCGATACCAGAAGGAGCTTAACTTCCTCTTTTATAGGCTCGTTACCCGGCAGTTTTATTTTATTGGCGGTTTTGGTTCGGCCCGATGGTTTGATACAAGTCGTATCCAAACCCCAACACCCTTCTCTACTGCAGACGAAGCAGAGCTGCTTTATCTGCTAAATGCACATGACCATGGCCTGTTGAAAGGTCTTGCTGACCGTCTGAGGATTACCGTGACATCCTCCATTGAAGCTGTCGGTGCGGACCCCTATGGTTTGGATGTTCGCCTGGGTCAGAACCTGCATCGTCTGCACTTCAAACAGCGCTTCAACCACACGACGGAGCTCTTACAGCACATTGACTCACAATCAGTCGATACTTCTGGAACAGAATAACCTGAATTTATATGGGGTAGATATTGATTGACACTTGACATTAGACTTCTACCTAACAATAATCAACAATTTTACTTGGTAATAGGGGCAGGCTAAATGAGCGTTGATCTTCCAGAACGTGATGGAGACGGATATCTCACTGACATGAGCGTGTGGAGTCCGGAAATCGCAGAAGCAATGGCGGAAGCAGATGATTATGATCTCAGTGAAGAGAAGTGGGAACAGATCCTCAAAGCGAGAGAATACTACGATGAATTCAATGTAGTCCCACCCATCCGAAAGTTTTCAAAGTACCTGGGAGCCGACAAGAAAGCCATGTTTGAACTTTGGCTCACCGGCCCAATGAAACCGATTACAAAATATGGCGGGCTTCCGAAACCTACTGGTTGTGTTTAGCGTCCAACAGATTGGTAGTGTAGAAAATATCCCAAAGAACGCAAAGAATTGTGCTTTTCAAGCAACGTTATTTTGCGTTCTTTGTGTGCGCCTCAACACCTCTATTGTGTCGTAGTATCGCAGGATGGCTATGATAGCGACAAATAGGGTTATCCTAAAACGCGCTTTACACATTCAGATCAACGCTGACCTGCCTCTTCTGCCAACGAATAAAAGTCGGTTTAGTGACTAGCGGAAACCCGGGCTTCCCCCACATTCACGCCTCCGTTAACATAGCCTGTTTTTGTTCGCAGGAGAGGTGAAAATGGCATCAACCACCCTTCTCAGCCAATTAAGTGGTTTGTACGGGATGCAGTTGCATCTACTGACTTCCATACCGGCTGAGGATTGCGCTAAGCAATATCACCCACAGCTTGCCTCGTTAAACTGGTATTTCGGCCGAGGGGTCTATTTGGAACTCCATTGGCTGCGAGCAGAGTTAGAGGGTGATGATGACCTGGCACTTAGAGTGAATCGGCTTTTTTCGACTGGCCAACTTTCTTTACAGCAGCAGTGTGCCCGGCTACCACCCGTCAATCACCTGATTAACTGGGGTTCAGAGGTTCATGAGGCGACTCGCCACTCCTGCTGCACTGCCTGATCATCCAATACTCAAAAATGATCGTATTGTATGGTTCCTACTACAGGAACAGGCCAAGCTCTACGAGTACATGTTGATTCTGCTGAATCAGCGATCTCTACAGATCCAAGAACCAAACTATGTCTGCAACGAACCACTGATAGCCGAAAACCCACATTGGGAAACCAAAGAGCTTTCCCAGGGCCACTATCGCATTGGTGCACGCGATGATCCCAGAGCCTATGATAATGAGTTGCCTCCTCAAGCCGTTGAGTTGAGTAGTTATCGTATTGCGTTGTCCCCGGTTTCGAATGCCCAGTATCTTGCTTTCATGCAGGATGGTGGTTATGAAGACAGTACTCTTTGGCGTGATGAAGGCAAGCAATGGCTTGCACAGTGTAACTGTTCACACCCCGAATACTGGCGTCAGGATGGGGATGGTGGCTGGTACGAAACGGCTATCAACGGCCATACCCACCTTCCACCTCATGAGCCAGTCACCGGCATCTGTCTATACGAAGCGCACGCCTTCAGCAGCTGGGTTGATAGACAGAGTGGCGAGTACTCAGGCGCAATCATTCAGCACGAATATCAGTGGGAGATGGCTACACGCACAGGTGTACTGGATCAAGCCAATCGTGCTTGGGAGTGGTGCGGCAATACCTTCCACAGTTATCCGGAATTCAAGCCCTTTCCCGATTCTTCTGTCTCTGCCCAGGCATTTGATGAAAAGCACTTCGCATTAAGAGGAGGTAGCCTGCATACCCAACAAATGCTAAGACGTGCCAGTTTCCGTCATTGGGCATTACCCTCTGATCACCACCACTTCGCAACCACCCGTTTAGTCTTTCCGGCTCGTCATAAATGGAGCTGAGAGGGAAGCAGATTCTCCAATTCTACAACAAATGCCACGCTTGAGAACTAATCAACTAAAGAATCAGGTAAATCTGCCACCATACCGATTAGAGAGCATTTAAGTAGAGGTAGTTGACTTTCTTATGGGCATTAACTCAATCACAGGACCCGCACTTCAGGGGATTCAAAGAGGATTCCAGGGCATGCGTAAGGTGGCGTCCGGGATCGCCAATACCCAGCAGACCAATCAGGCAAAACCCACCGACCTCTCTCGCGCCATGGTCGAACTACAGCAACATGCAAACCAAACCAAGGTGCAGGTAAAGACACTGCAAACTGTCAATGATGTGATGGGTACCCTGATAGATGAGCGGGTATAATATATAAACATATTACTCATCACCGACCCAATGAGGGGTCCTGGGGATTTTCCCTCCTAAAAAGACATAATCCGCTGTAGCCCGCGCCAGTCATGGCTTTCAGAGGGGCATTAATTCCGAGTCTT
>JAHXHU010000242.1 GCA_025656375.1 Candidatus Thiodiazotropha sp. (ex Ustalcina ferruginea)
TCTGAAATCTCAGGGGCTCTATGCGCTACGTGATGGTTGGATCAAGCTTCACCATTCCAAGTGAAACGCCCTGTGCGGAGCCGCATGCAGAGTGTTGTGGGGGCTTGGGGGTTAGAGACCCCCGGCTACCCGATTTACGCCCAGCATGGGCATGAACTAATGAGGTGAAAGTCCTCTGTAGGAAGGTCACTGACCACGTCAGTATTGGATTTCTTATTTAAATAGTCCTAACGTAGCTTCATAAATACCAGACTCAACAAAGACTGCTACGTCTATTGAACCTACTCTGCACCAGGTAGCGGCACACCGGGACGAACGGTAATAAAACGATACGGGACCGAAACCAAGCCTTGTTGAGTGTCGATCAAAACCTGGGCTTCCCACTCCATGGCATCCCAGACACAAACAGGCAGCATGCCGCTACCGGTAAATTCACCCGCTGAGCCATTATTCAGCTTTACCCGATTGAATCCCATGTTCATATCCACGCCACTGAAGTCGACTTCGATTTTATCCGCCTCCATACCCTGCAGACTCACTTGTAACTGAAGCGGTTTCACTACCGGGAGCTCTCTGGGTTCGATAGAGAAACTGACAAGACGCCCATCCTCCAATTGTGTGACACAGGGTCCTGCACGTAGATCACATGCAGGATCTACCGCAGCTTTTATGCTGATCTTGGGAAAAAGCATCGGCCTGGCCTTGTAGACGGCCACCGCGCAGATAGCGGCTATCAGCAAACCTAGAAGCACCCATAGGGTTGTGTTGCTTTTGTTTGAGACTTCCATCAATCGATCCTATGGCAGATCACTCCGCTTAAACAGAACAAACCCCAAACCGGCACAGGCTGTACCCAGTGCAATAGGGTAAAGTATTGCATAGACGATGTACCCTAGCTGCCCAAAATTATCCAGTATCACATAAGCGGTAGGACCCAACAGCACCAGTTGCGGATCAAATAACATCATCGTGGCGGTGCGAAATACCTGCATCGGATTCGCCAGCGCAATCGCAACGGCTGTTTCCGGTGGCAGATGTTCCTGAATCAACACACCCAGCAAAATAAGATCGAGGAACAGCAACAGGGTCAGCCACACGACAAAGGCAGCACCCTGCGCCACATCGGCACTTCGCGCCAGGGTGGAGATCAACATGCCGATACCCAAAAAGCACCAGGCCAGGGCCATCAACAAGCCCGTGTAGTAGATCAACAGCTGCCAGGGCACATCAGCACCCTTCGCCATACCCCAGACCGTTGCACCTAACATGGCGAGAAATACCGGCAGAAAGACCACGAAGAAGCGGCCGAACACACGTCCCCAAAACCAGGCACTGAGCGTGATAGGCAGGGAGAGAAGGTATTCAAACACACCCGCCTCACGATCGCCTGCCACCGACCTTACGGTTGTGATCAACACGAAGATGGGCAACATAGCCATAGAGAGTTGGATATAGGTAATCAGCAAGCGTGACAGGCCGGTAAAGCCCATGATACGAGACTCAGCAAGACCAAAGGCAAACAGAATCACAACCAGACCGCCAAATACCATGGCATAGACCATGAACCAACGGGCACGTAGGGATTCGATGATATCGGTATAGGCCGCCAGCCAGAGGTATTTCATGATCTATCGATTCCCGGTCAGTTGCGTGTAGCAGTTTGTTTTTGTTTAAACCACCGTCATCCCGGTGCAGACCGGATTGACGATTAAGCTGTTTGATTAGGTCTTTTCACCTTAAGCAGATATCTTTTGGATCAGTGCTGGGTGTTAAGATGTTCAGCCTGCTTCTCAGCTTTCCTGTTCTCTGCCTGCTCTTTCAGTCGTTCCATGAGATGTACACCATGTACATTGAAGAGCTTTTCCACATCGACGATATGTTGCTTGGCCTGACCGAATGTGAGTCCGCTTGGTGTTGTTTCGGACTGAGCACCCAAACCATACTCCATGGGTGTGAGATTACCTTTCACATAAGTGGCACTACGTGCGTCAATCCACTCACCTGTACGATGATCGGCAACCCAGATCTCAGTCTGCTGATCCCTCTCCCAGGGTTTGTCCGCCAACCATAGGACCGCACAACCGATATCATCAAAAAATGCGACAACTGATCGCTTTTTCTCGGGTGGAAAATAGCGTACCTGTGCCGCATGAAATCGATCACTCAATACCATTCGACAGCGTTCACAGGCATCCCTGTCCCACTTCACTTCTTTGGGGCCAGTGCCACTATCCCCGGAACAGGCAACCAACAACAGCAGCCAAATCAAAGCGTAAAGCGGTAATTGTGCTTTAGACCACATTGACAGAGGGCTCCTTGTCCTCGGCCTCGATAATCTCCATGCCGGACAACAAAGCGGCATAGCGGGAAAGTAGGCCAAGAAAACGCAAACGGTCCGGTCCGGCGATAAAACCATCCCATACAAGCCCGCCATCCGATCCGTTGAATCCCCATTCACCAATCGCCTTGGCGAAGGCCGCTTCAGATTGTATCAGACGGATACGGCAATAGAGACGCGAGGAGAGATCCACAAGATCAGCCACTTTATCGTCCAGCACGATCTCCCCCTGGTCCATCTCAACAACCCGATTCACCAAGCTTGCCACCTCATCGAGACGATGGCTGGAAATCAACATCGCAGCGCGCTCTTTTTTCTCTGCCAGCAGAGTAAAGAAGATATGCCTCGCCTCAGGATCGAGATTGGCGGCAGGTTCATCCATCACCAACAGCTCACTCTCCCGGCCAAGGGCAACAGCGATCAGCAGTTTCTGCTTCTGACCGCCGGAGAGCTTTACAAACGGCTGGCTGTGGAAGTGATCTGCATCGAATCCGAGTTGACCCGCCACCTCTACCATCCTCCCAGGATCAGTATCACAGAGGCTGGAGGCAAATCGAATCAGTTGCCCGACCGGCATCCGCAAAGGCGGAGGCAACTGGGGTACAAAGCCAACTTTTGACAACACTTCACGACGATACTGCCTGGGATCCATATCGTCCACCGATACCCTGCCCTCGCAGTTGTATTCACCCTGGAGGCAGCGGATAAGCGTGGTCTTGCCTGCACCATTTGAACCGACCAGAGCAACCCGGTGGCCACGCTCGATGGTCAGATTGACACCCTTCAGCACCTGATGCCGTCGAAAGCACTTGACGATATTTTCAAATTGAATCATTGGGTGTATCGAACTCTCATCATCTACTTGAGCATCTTGCTCAGACCTTTGACCTCGTAGGTCAATGAATCTGTGGGACAGACATCCACACACATACCACAACGGGTGCAATCAGCGGCCACATCCTGGTTGACGTCTTCAGCACCGCCACGGATGGTCAAATCCAACACATGCGGCACCAGGCAGACCTTGCGGCAATCACCCTCATGGTGGCAGGCTTCCGCATTGTATTTTACCCGTACCGGAGAAAAAAGACCGACCATGCCATAAGTGACACCAATGGGACAGACATACCGGCACCAGGCCCGGCGTGAGTAGAAGACTTCAACCAGCAACAGCAACCCGACCCAGACCAGCGCAATACCGGGACAATAGATCAATGCACGACTGAGAATACCTGTTGGCGAGATGGTTTCGAACACAGTGTAACCCGTCAACAGCGCAAGTAAGGCAAAAATGATATAAAAAACGCTGCGTACCTTACGACTGAAGGTATGGTTTTTGACGATCTTCTTTTTCGTCAACCAAAGGTGGAGATACTCAGCCCACTCTGATAACAGATGATAGGGGCAGACCCATGAACAGAATGTACGCCCACCGAGCAACATCCACATCAGGAATACGGTCACCATACCGATGACCAGATTGAGCACAATATGTTTATAGGCCAGTGCAACCTGCAGGGCGGAATTGAGATCCGCAAAATGGAAACCGATAACACGCGCGCCGGTGAGTGACCCCTCCACCAGTTGCACGTCAAAATAGAAAGAGGCGACAAACAGCAAATTGACAGAAATCAGGGTCGCCCAGCGACGCTTCTGCCATTTCTTGAAAAAGGTGCCCTTGTGTTCATGTCGAACCGCTTCGACATCCGCCTTGGAGAGCTTGCCTACTTTACCTTCATAGATCTCACGTACTGCCGGGCTCAGTTGATCCTTAGTGGGTCTGGGAACCTTGTAGCCAAACAGCTGCACCAGAGAACGCTTGATATATCGCATGCTAGCCTCCCAATGTATCCGCGTTCTTATCCAGATCAACCACAATGGCGGCACTTTCAACTGGACAGATCATTTCACATACACCGCAGCCGACACAGCCATCTTGTACGATTGGTTTCATGCGCTCAATGCCATCACCAAGATCTACGGGTTCAAGGGTTATGGCATGCTTGGGTGGACATTCGTTACCGACTTGCTGCGCAACCCGTGCTACCTGCTGCTGGCGATCATCTGATGCAGCAGCGGTCTCACACTGGGTAATACGGATCTCTATCGGACATTGACGTACACATAGATCGCATATTTCCAAGTCATAAGGATGTTCTGATACTGGAATGGATCTCCAACGATCGACCTCCTCGTAACGCAGCAATCCTTCATAGTCCGGCCCCCTTGCCTGCCCTTTAAAACCTTTTCCCTGCATCGCCAGACAGGCTTTTGGACGTGCCAAGCGTGCAAACCCCATGCGAGTATCCGCAGGATAGTCGAGCTCATGTGTCAAGGCACCCGTTGGACAAGCCAGCACACACTGCAAACCGTCACATGAGAAGTCACAGGCCTGCTCCCGTGCATCGATATAGGGTATGCCTATCCCGAAGCCTTCTGGCAGGTCCGCCAGCTTGATTGCTTCCACAGGGCAGACCTGCACACACTGGCCACATTTGATGCAGGAGGCAAAGAACTCCTGCTCGTCATCAGGCGTCTTCAAGGCACCGGGTGGGCGCAAGTGCAAGGTTTTTCCCTGCATGACGGGGATGAAACCCATCAAAGAGACACCCACTACACCAACAGTCAGTGCCGATGCTCGCAGGAACTCCCGGCGGCTCTGTGCTTTGCGTTTAGGTGTCAGTGGTTGTTTTTGGCGTTTGCCGACAGACTTTCTATCACTCATTTTGACGCTATCCTTTCAACCTAGAATCCGCAGTTGAACATGGATTTGTGGGAAATCCCGGCGTGCCTGGCAAGGCGTCGTTTGCCGATAATGGCTATTCCCTTAACAAGAACGACAACGCAGCTGG
>JAHXHU010000413.1 GCA_025656375.1 Candidatus Thiodiazotropha sp. (ex Ustalcina ferruginea)
AAGCCGCTTCGCGACAACGGATACCTGCCCGGGCCCTACGCCTACCGGGGTCTACCAGCCTGCGCATTCGCTATCCATGGCCGGCAGCGTAAGTATAACGATGCAGCCTGCCTATGGCTAACCCACTGACGGGTAAATCCTATGCTGGGGTCTTCAATGCAAGCGCTTTGAAAGTCGAACCGGTGATATTATTAGGGAGGGTTGTCTTTGTTGCCCATGCCATCGTCATTAGAGGCATGGGCAACGATGGGTGATTGCAGATGTGAATCACTGCGCCTTTCATCAGTTCCA
Source organism: Candidatus Thiodiazotropha sp. (ex Ustalcina ferruginea) (assembly GCA_025656375.1). Classification (GTDB taxonomy): domain Bacteria; phylum Pseudomonadota; class Gammaproteobacteria; order Chromatiales; family Chromatiaceae; genus Thiodiazotropha. The sequence continues at coordinate 292 of JAHXHU010000413.1, forward strand.
TGACGGTATCGCCCCCTGCACTTTGCAGATATTCGAGTACAACAGGGGTGAATTTGCCAATCATGTCGGAAGACAAGCCCAGCTCACTGAATGATGAAGCCAAATTGGCAAGATTCCCTAAAGAGCCTTCCCCTCCCAGCATCGAAGCCACTGCGCCAACACCGCCGGATGCCCTGTCAGCTACTGGTGCGGCAGACATCATGCTGTCAATGCCAGGTACGACAGAGGCGATCTGTGAGAAATCACTGGGTGCCAGGCTACTTTTTGCCAAATTGAACAAAGAACCGGCACCACCCGCTGCTTGTTCTGAAGTGACGCCTAACTGGCTTGTCAGCGCCTCCAATAGACCGCTGGCAGAGACCGCCGAGCTAGTGAACAGTAGTAAAAGTGAGAGGGCTAAATGACGAAATACTTCCATGGTTATCCCCTGGTATTGTGTAAAGCAGACTGCATTATATCCACAAATCCTGCATTCCTTTATACCGCTTTGTTAATCATTGTGTTGCATACTTGTGGGGTAAGATTTTTCAAAATCAGGGTATAATTCCGCTTTTCCATCATATGAAAAAGTCAGTATTTTCTACGTGTTTTGTACTATGCATAGCGGTCAACTGAGGATTCTAGGTTCAACGATGAGCGAGCAACGAAAAGCAGCAGTGCTGATCTCAGGTGGGTTGGACTCACTGCTGGCCGCGCGGGTCATGCTGGAACAAGGCATTCATGTTGAGGGGATCAATTTCTTCACCGGTTTCTGTGTCGAAGGCCATACCCATGCTATACGCAAGCGCGATCAAAAGAAGGATAAACGTAACAATGCACTCTGGGTTGCTGAGCAACTGGGTATCAAGCTGCATATTGTTGATATTGTTGAGGAGTACAAACAGGTTCTGATCAACCCGAACCATGGCTACGGCGCTAACCTGAATCCCTGTCTGGACTGTAAGGTCTTTATGGTACGCAAGGCCCATGAGTGGATTCAGGCCAAGGGGTTTGATTTTATCGTTACCGGTGAAGTCATTGGCCAGCGGCCGATGTCTCAACGCAAAGATACTATGCCCGTTGTATCCGGCGAATCGGGTGCAGAAGATCTGCTGCTACGCCCCCTTTGCGCCAAGAACCTGCCTGAGACCCTACCGGAAAGAGCGGGTTGGGTAGATCGCGAACGGTTGTATGGTTTCTCAGGTCGTAGCAGAAAGCCGCAAATGGCGCTGGCTGCAAGTCTCGGTATTGAGGATTATGCACAACCTGCCGGTGGTTGCTGTTTTCTGACTGACGAGTCGTATGCCATTAAATTGAAAGATCTCTGGCACGCCCGTGGTAATCGGGAATATGAGATGGATGACATCATGTTGCTCAAGGTGGGTCGTCACCTGCGACCCGCCAGCCACTTCAAGGTCATTATCGCCCGAGAAGAGGGTGAAGCCAATTTCATGCAGGGTTACCGTAAACTCTACCCGCATCTGAAGACAGTGAGCCACGGCGGGCCGTTCGCCCTGATCGATGGGGACATCGATGACCAGGATGTAGAACTGATTGCCCGATTGGTGGCTCGCTACAGTCAGGGCCGTAATGCGGATGAAGTTGAACTGTCGTTTACCGATCTGGCAGGTGATACGCGGACATTAAAGGTGCATCCGATGCAGGGACACGAGATCCCGAAGGAGTGGTTGATTTGAGTCGGCAGATAATCGACTGTAGGCGTTTGCTCTGTCCGATGCCGGTGATCAGGGTTCAGAATGCAATCGAGCTGTTGCCAGATGGCAGTCTGGTTGAAGCGATCTGTACCGACCCGGGGGCGCTCAATGATATTCCTGCCTGGTCACGCATTAACGGTCACCGGGTGGTGGAGGCCCGAACCGAAGACGGGGAGTATATTATCGTGGTTGAAGTGGTACAGGATAGCGGGCCATGATTAATGAACAACGCTATGAAATCAGCCGCAAAGTAGCTGTTGTTGGTGCACTGACGAACACGGTTCTGGCCGTTCTCAAGATAGTGTTTGGCTGGCTAGGCCAATCTCAGTCACTGATTGCCGATGGAGTGCACTCACTTTCTGATCTACTGACTGATATGCTGGTGGTGTTCACGGCACGGCACGCCAAGGAGGCACCGGATGAAGACCATCCCTATGGACATGCTCGATTTGAAACTGTCGGCACACTGGTCCTGGGAGGATTTCTGATCGCAGTAGGTATTGGTATCGTCTGGGATGCAGCCGAACGTTTGTTTGTCCCTGAGGAGCTGTTGCAACCAGAGACGTTCACTCTCTATGTAGCCGTCTTCTCCATTCTTGCCAATGAAGGACTGTTTTTTTACACCAGACACAACGCTAACCTGATTAATTCAAACCTGTTGCGTGCCAATGCCTGGCACCATCGCAGTGACTCTGTCTCCTCGGTGGTGGTGTTGATCGGCATCGGGGGAACCATGTTGGGACTCCCCTACCTCGACGCAATCGCAGCTGTATTGGTGGGTCTGATGGTGGCAAAGATAGGATGGGACCTGGGCTGGACCGCGTCACAGGAGTTGGCGGATGCCGGACTTGAAGAGGAGTCCGTTTCAGAAATACGTGAATTTATCGGCAAGATCTCCGGGGTGAAAAGCGTCCATATGTTGAGGACACGCAAGCTGGGTGGCCACGCCCTGGCTGATGTGCATGTCCAGGTCGATCCCTGGCTTAGTGTCTCTGAGGGGCATCGTATTGCCGAAGTGGTTCAGTATGGCCTGATTGACGGGGTGGATGTCCTTGAAGATGTGACGGTCCACATCGATCCGGAGGACGATGAAGAGGGGCCCTCCTGTGCCCATCTACCCTTGCGATCAGAGGCCGAAGCCTTGCTTGATTCACTGTGGGCGGAGATAACCTGCTACGAAGAGAGAAAGCGAGTGGTTTTACACTATCTATCTGGCCGTATCGATGTTGATCTCCATATACCTACCCATTGCTTTATCTCAAATGAGAAGGCGGATAGCCTGCGTGACAAGTTTCAGACGGCAATTGACGGATCGGATGTATTTAGGAAGGTACAGATCTGGTTTGGTTAGCCCTCTTTTGGTGCGTAACTGCGGATTGAGCGCACCATTATTGTGCATTGGGCTGATATGATGTGATTAGGATTGTTACCGGATCGTGTTATTAGCGATTAGGAAAAGGGTGACGAGTGACCTGCTTGACTCTGTTAACTCATTAATTTGCGGTACTTTTCGAAAAAATAATGCAGGATTTATTCGATCATGCAGAGACCTGTTTATTTAAAGTTTATCGCATGGCATGAATCATGCCCCTCTGCGTTATCCAAAGCGTCTGGTATAGTTGCCCGGCTGCGAAAGCTTATGAGTGGCTGATATTGCTCAGCATTGAATAACCCAAAATTCTGGAGAAGAAGATGGCCTCTAAAGCCCTGAAGATGATCAAAGACAATGACGTGAAGTTTGTCGATCTGCGTTTTACCGATACCCGCGGTAAAGAGCAGCACGTTACCCTGCCTATCAGTGAAATCAATGAAGAGATGTTCACTGACGGTAAGATGTTTGATGGGTCATCCATCGCAGGCTGGAAGGGCATCAATGAATCCGACATGATCCTGATGCCAGAGGACGCCACCTCTGTGATCGACCCTTTCGCGGATGAGAACACCCTGAATATCCGTTGCGATATCCTCGAGCCAGCCACCATGCAGGGTTATGAACGTGATCCTCGCTCAGTGGCAAAACGTGCTGAGGCCTATCTCTCATCCACAGGCATTGCCGACGCGGCCTATTTCGGTCCAGAACCGGAATTCTTTGTCCTTGATGACGTGCGCTGGAGTGTCGACATGAGTGGCTCGATGGTCAAGATCGACTCTGAAGAGGCCGAATGGAACTCCGAGCGTGTCTATGAAGATGGCAACATCGGTCACCGCCCAGGTGTAAAGGGTGGCTATTTTCCGGTACCTCCTGTTGATTCACTGCACGATCTGCGTGGTGCAATGTGTTTAGCGATGGAAGAGATGGGTGTACCTGTTGAGGTTCACCATCATGAGGTGGCAACTGCCGGTCAGTGTGAAATCGGTACCCGATTCAGTACCCTGGTAGAGCGCGCCGACTGGGTCCAGATCCAGAAATACTGTACCTGGAATGTCGCACATGCCTATGGTAAGACCGCTACCTTCATGCCCAAACCGATCGTTGGCGACAATGGATCCGGTATGCATGTGCATCAATCCCTGGGTAAGGGTGGTGAGAATATCTTTGCCGGCGATCAGTACGGTGGGCTTTCTGAAGCCGCCCTCTATTACATCGGTGGTATCATCAAGCATGCCCGTGCCCTGAATGCATTCACCAACGCATCCACCAACTCATACAAGCGCCTGGTTCCAGGTTTTGAAGCCCCCGTCATGCTGGCCTACTCTGCCCGCAACCGTTCCGCTTCCATCCGTATACCATGGGTAGCGAGTCCGAAGGGTCGTCGTATCGAGGTGCGTTTCCCTGATCCGACAGCCAATCCCTATCTTGCTTTTGCTGCATTGATGATGGCCGGCCTGGACGGTATCCAGAACAAGATCCACCCCGGTGATGCGATGGATAAGGATCTCTATGACCTCCCGGCTGAAGAGGCACTCAGTATCCCAACAGTCTGCCATAGCCTCGATATGGCATTGGAAGTGCTTGATGGGGACAGGGAATTTCTGACTGCAGGCGGGGTCTTTACCGACGATCTGATCGATGGCTATATCGCTCTGAAGATGGAAGAGGTTACCACCATGCGGATGACCACCCATCCGGTGGAATTCGATATGTACTACAGCCTCTGATCAAGCAAACGCTGAGCGCCATGGAAGGCTGAAAGCCGAGGCGGTTAGTCCCCGGCAGCCGTGAGGCGAGACTGTAGACCCGCCGTGCCTTGCGCCAG
>JAHXHU010000029.1 GCA_025656375.1 Candidatus Thiodiazotropha sp. (ex Ustalcina ferruginea)
CTCCGAACATTCTTTTGCAATACTGTCTGTTCTTGTGGAGTGAGATGAATAGCAACTGCTGAATTCATTTTTTCCTTCCTTTGCCATAAATCGGAACACTGGGAATTATAAATGAATATTTTATTCAGGACATTACACTAGTTAACCTGGCAATTAAACGAATTTACCTCATCATGGATTTTCGTCGACATCCCGCAGGTTATGGTGGGGCTGGGCCCCACCCTACACCCTTAACCATTGGGTAAAGCGGGGCCCTGCCCCACCAATCCCGCCTAAGCAGGACCCCGCGACTATTCTCACCCCGTTATTCCGGTGGCGGCAGATAAAGTGGTGTGAAATGTCCCACTTTTGGGATAGTAGGCGGGACATTTTGCCCTGTTTTTCCCTGATACCCTTTCTCGGATTATTTTCCCATGACGACTCTTTTGCGATTTTCCTGCCTCTATTGCCGGTTGGTATGCAACTTGCGATATGAGGTATTGGATATCAGATCGGGGTATAAATTATGGTGGCGACAACAATCAGTGAGATTGAAGCTGAAAACCCGAACGCATTCAGTGTTTCGGTGATCATGCAAAAATCACCCAGTGATTCGACTTGGTTGGATGACTGCTGGGAAGCAGTAGGCATACTCGCTTCAGCCGATGTAAGTCGGCGTGTCAACCAAGAGGTACAACTGATCCATCAGGAGGGGGCTGTTTACCGCTATCTCTATCCAGGCTTTACCCTGCGGTTGCATGTGGATGAGTGTGAAAGCTACTACTACAACCTGGTGTCGTCGCAACCACGCTGTTATGTGGTGGCAAATCAGGATGACCAAGGCAGGCCTGTACCCTTTCTTATCAGTCTCAGTTTCGATGAGGCCCACGCCTATCTTGAAGGTGACGAGACCGTCTACGCGGTGCCGATACCCGCTGAACTCTACCGGTGGACCGAGGCCTTCCTGTTGGCCCACTACGTTCCGCAAAAGCGCACCAAGCGTAAACGTACCGACTGGAAATCGACAGCAGCACGAGGTGATCATGGAATCTGATGATCCATCTAATCAGCAGATTCCAAATCAAGACACCTTCTACCATCGCTGGTCTGAGCGGAAACAGGCTTCACGGCTGCCGGTTGCCGAGGTGGCGGAGCCCGATGAAGAGCCACTACTGACCGATGCAGACATGACGCCGCTGGAGAGCCTGGATGAGGGATCGGACTACAGCGGTTTTCTCTCCCCCAAGGTGTCAGAACAGCTGCGTCAGCTGGCGCTGCAAAAACTCTTTCATAGCGCCGCTTTTCATGTTTGTGATGGATTGGATGACTATGCTGAGGACTTCACCAGCTTTGAAAAACTGGGAGACGTGATGACAGCTGATCTGCGACATCGCATCGAGCAAGAGGCCCGTAAACGGCAGGAGAGTGAGGATGAAACGGCCAACGCTCAACTGGCAGACACCGAGTCAGATCAAACCCATGACACACAATTGGCAGATGACACTGAGCAATCAGAGACAGATGAGCTGAATGATGGGGAGACCGAACATCACAATGAGGTTAAATCATGAGTGAATCGACTGAGACCAACCGTCGTGCCCGGGAACAAGCACTGGCGGCGATGGATCGGGTCAGGATAGAGCCGACCAGCCTGGTGAACTATCAATCCCGTGGCAGGATTGCAGTGATTGGTGACCAACAGGCTCATGAGATAGCCCCAAGGCTGAATGAGACACTCAATCCGATCGTTCTCTTGACCGTGGGGGCGGAGGAACCAGGTGCACCGGTCATACCTGTTGGTGGACGCTCAATCTATATCGAAGGCTACCTGGGCGCGTTCAGGATTCAACTGGGTGAGCAGGGAAGGTCCAACGCTGAAAGTGTTGCTGTGGACCTGATCCTCGATCTCACCCCACAGGCATTGATACAAAAAGGCATGAATCCTCCCGGTTACTACCATTCAACCGGAGAGGAGGGTGCCTTGTTACCGGTTTTCGAAGAAGTTGCTCAGATGACCGGTAATTTCGAAAAGCCGCGCTATTTTGACTATGACCCTGAGATCTGTGCCCATGGCCGATCGGGTAAAACCGCCTGTAGCCGTTGTATCGACGTCTGTCCCGCTGATGCGATTACCGGGTTGGCCGAGACCATCGAAGTGAATAACTATCTCTGCCAGGGTGGCGGTGCTTGTGCAACTGTTTGTCCCAGTGGAGCGATTCGTTATGTTTACCCTTCCGCTAAAGATACCTTGGAACGTCTGCGTAAGCTGTTGACCGTCTACCGGGAGGAGGGTGGCAGAGAGCCGGTTGTGCTGTTTTATGCCGCCTCTGATGGTTCTCTTCCGGATACGATTCAGAGAAATTATCTGCCAGTGATGGTTGAAGAGCTGGCCAGTGTTGGCCTGGATGTATGGATCTCTGCCCTTGCCTATGGTGCCCGACAGATATGTCTGGTGGACGGTGGCGCGATGCCGGAAACAGTGGCGACTGCAATGCAGGAGCAGTTGCTGACAGGGCATGAAATAGTCTCTGCATTAGGCTATCCCGAAGGTGTGATCAGACTGACTGATAGTGAGACATTGTTTGAGGAAGGGCAGTCGATCATGCCAGAGATAGAGCCAGCGGGTTTTTCCGGCATCGGCGGCAAGCGTAAAACGATCTATTTCGCAATCGATCATTTGTATGCACAGGCTCAACGTCCCAAACCCATGGCGACTCTTACCACGGGGGCCCCTTTCGGCACCGTCTTTGTGGAGGCGAAGGCTTGTACACTTTGTCTCTCTTGTGTCGGTGCCTGCCCTGGTAAGGCGTTGTTGAATGGTAGCGAAGGCATCCCCCAGCTGCGCTTCATTGAGGCCAATTGTCTGCAGTGTGGCATCTGTACCAGAACCTGTCCTGAGGATGCAATTTGGATTACTCCACAGCTGCTATTCGATAGCAAGCATCGTCATCAAACGAGTACGCTGCATGAAGAGCAGCCTTTCCTCTGTACAGCCTGCGGTAAACCGTTTGCCACCCATTCAGTGATCGACAAGATGCGCAACAAACTCAAGGGACACTATATGTTCCAGAGTGAGCGTGCGCTGAAGCGTCTGACCCTTTGTGACAGCTGTCGGGTAGTGGATATTGTGCAGGATCCAGAGGCGATCGGCGGTGACCTGGATGGGCAGATACGCCAGTAAGCGCATATATTTGGTGCTTACTTAAGAAGAAAAGCCGCAAATGGACACTAATCACCGCAAATTTTCGCAAATGACCTCTACAAGGAAGTTCATATTTAGCGTTAATCCGCGGTGATTAGCGTTTATTTGCGGCAGATCTTCTTGGGTGAGTTTCTGAGGCACTGCTAATGACGATACTCGAATCTCTTAAGTTAAGTGTCATTGGTGCTAACTGCACCTACGATTTACACAATAGCTGAGTAGGGTGGGTAATCAGGTTCTGTTCCGTCTCTGTTTCGAGACTACGGATCCTTCCTTGGATGGAGGCCCTTTAGCCAATTTCAGCATTTTTTGTAATTTATTTACCAGCCGGTCTGGTCCATTGCTTGCACTGTATACCCCGAGGAGAGTGTGATGACTGATTTGAGCCAAGTGGTCCAAACTGATGACCCTAGCACAGGCACCCAGCTGCCTGAGGCCGGGGGTCTCATTTTGGATGAGGAACAGCACTACCGCATAGGTGCTTATGGCTTACTGGCACAACTGTTGAGGCACATCCCTGATCAGCCAATGCTTGATCAGGTGGCTGGATTCGCTGGCATCGAACCTTCCAGGGATGAGTTGGCGTTGGCGATGTCGATGTTGGGTCTCTCTGCATCGGACTCTCGTCCAGAAGCGGTTGACAACGAATTTCACGACCTTTTTATCGGCATGGGTCGTGGTGAGCTGGTGCCCTATGGCTCCTGGTACCTCACTAGATTTCTAATGGAGAAGCCCCTGGGTCGTCTGCGAGACGATCTGGCCGAGTTGGGATTCCAACGTCAGGAAGGGGTAACTGAACCGGAAGATCATGTCGCTGCACTGTGTGAGGTTATGGCCATGATGATCAATGACGGGACCGGTTTCCAACAACAGTCACAATTTTTCGAAGCCCATCTGGCAGGTTGGCTGGAGCGCTTCTTTGCAGATTTGAGTGAGGCGAAATCGGCGGTTTTCTATCGTGCAGTGGGTCGTTTTGGCACAGCCTTCGCAGGGATGGAAAAACGTTATCTGAGTATGTCTGTGTAGCCATCAAAATTTTATACCGGGCATTGTTTAGTCGACAACGTCCATTGAGGGGCGAACAGAGTATCCACCCATGAGTATTTCGATGCTCTATTTGAGTCGTATCTCATGACAGGGTGATGTCGACTAGCCAGTGTTCCAAAAAAGCAATACATGTTTTCTGAACAGAGGATGAGTCAATGAAAAAACAACCTAAACAGTCACCAGATCCCACACGTAGGGCATTCCTGCGCGGTACTGCCAGCGCTGGCGTTGGTGCGGCTGTCGCGGTTAGTTTGCCGGGACTGGCAACAGCTTCGACTGAAGCGGTATCCAGTGATGACTCTGAGCCTCAGAAGGGTTACCGACTGACCCCGCATATCGCTGCTTATTACAAGACAACAGTTAGCTGAGTCATTGAGGATACCTGAATGAAACTGCAAAAAACCTCCGATCTGATAAGCGTTAATAACGACGCTGTATCACCCTCTCCCAAAAAGTCATACAGCGGTCAGGCTATGACCCGCCGCGATTTTCTACGTAACTCCAGCCTGATGGCCGGTGGTGCCGCACTGGCGACCGGCTTTACACCTGGCATGATGCGAAAAGCCGAGGCAGCGACTGCACAGAAAGGTCAAGTTGAGTTGAAGAAAACCATTTGTACTCACTGCTCGGTTGGCTGCGGCATTATCGCTGAGGTAGAGAATGGTGTCTGGACCGGTCAGGAGCCGGCATTTGATCACCCGTTCAATCTTAGTGCTCATTGCGCAAAAGGTGCTTCTGTACGAGAGCATGGTCACGGTGAACGACGTCTGAAATACCCCACAAAATTGGTTGACGGCAAATGGAAGCGTATCTCATGGGAGCAGGCGATCAATGAGGTCGGGGACAAGATGCTGGAGATCCGCGAACAGTCCGGCCCTGATTCGGTCTACTGGTTGGGATCTGCCAAGCACAATAACGAACAGGCCTATCTGTTCCGTAAATTCGCCGCC
>JAHXHU010000159.1 GCA_025656375.1 Candidatus Thiodiazotropha sp. (ex Ustalcina ferruginea)
ACGGCAGGGGCATGAATAGGCTGTCAAAGATCGAGTGTCTTTTATGCCTGGGACGCATAAATGACATCACGAGATCGAAGACTCACTTGAAAAGTGATCTGTAGAGTGAAGATCAGTATCTGGTGCCGTTGATCTATTCATGTGAGATTCTCGGGGTTTGGGCGTTTGGTGTGGATATGGCGAAGACCCCATCCCGTCAGCAGATGGAGAACATCGCCAAAGACTTCAGCTACCAGATCGCGGAGTTGCTCTACCACCGCCGTCATTGGCAAAACAAAGAGGCGGAAGAGGCGCGGATTTTAAGTCAATACTTGCGTTTGCAAGGTGGTGAAGTGGTGCATAGGGATGTCCATCAGGCCCTCGAATTGATGGAACGTCGCCTCTCGGTGCAGCAGAGTGTATTTGATGGCCTGGAGACTGCCACAGTGCTATACGATCTGTTCGGTCGGGTGATGCAGATCAATCACCACTTGGAACAGCTGATGTCAGAAGCAGACATCCCCCCTTTTGATTACACAGCACTGGATCTCCTGACGGCCTTGACTACCCTCGAACGCGAGGCATGCCAGGATCTGTTGCGTCAAGTGATCATGGAACGGAGGAGTCTATCTATCCCGGCACAACTGGAGGTGTTCCCTGATCGGCGCTTTCTGCTCAAAATCCGGGCACTCAGCCATGATGAGTCTAACGTTGACTCTGTCATTGAAAGTACACCGTTCGAACTGCTTGGTGTGCTGTTTGAAATGGATGATGTCTCTCCTATTCATCGACTCTACAGCCATAAGGAGAAATTGATCCGTCATCTAGGAAAGCGGATCGGTCACAGTCTTGACGGTCTTCTTGACATGCGCGTAGAAAATTCTGCGACTATGCAATCTCCATCCCTAGATCGGATATCTGTCCGTATCCAGGATGAAAGCCGAATGCTGAGGGAGGCGACGACTTTTTTGAATAAAGATGTCGGTGCCATGTCGTTACAGCTGTTCCCTGTCGATGGGCGCCAACCGATATTAGAGAATATCGAGGCGAGTAAAGGGCGTGCTGAAATCTCCGATATCGATATAGTGGCTGAACTGCCAGATACTCTCTCCCTGGTCATGGCCGACCCTGAGCAATTGCATGCGGTGACGGCATCGGTGCTTGATGCATTGATTAAGGATGCTGCCGAGGAGAGCACCATTCGTATTGTCGTGGAGGAGGGAGAAAACTGGATTCGTTACGGATTTCGCAATCAGGGATTTGGTATGCCGAATGACAGGTTCCAGTAATATCTGTTTGAGGATGATGGCGCAACTGAGGATTACAGTAGTCTGCGCAGTGCTGTTCATCGTGTACAAAGCTGGGGGGGGACTGTTGAAGCTACCAGTGAGCTTGGGGTTGGGACCCAAATTGAGATCAAGCTGCGTGCATTTGGCTAAATCACATTCAATGTTGCTGTTTTACTACCACATTTAATCCCTATGGATTTTTTCCCACTCCAACTATTTCCTCAAGGCAGTCTTGCCAGTTCGGTCATTACGACTGTCTGGATTGGTGTGGTGGTTGTAGCCTTTTTTAATCTGCGTTTTGGATGGGCTTTTTTGTCAGGGTTGGTTGTGCCTGGTTACATGGTCCCGCTGATGATTATCAAGCCTTGGGCTGCGCTCGTCATCATTATCGAGAGCATCGCCACTTATTTTCTGGTCTGGTTTTTTTCTGAAGTACTGTCTCGGTTGGGCTATTGGAGTCAAGTGTTCGGCAGGGACCGCTTTTTCGCATTGATTCTGATGAGTGTATGGGTTCGGGTGCTGTTTGATGGGTGGCTGTTACCTGGATTGGGTGAATGGTTGGTGGAGCGATTCGAAATTCCTTTTGACTACCGAAATAATTTGCATAGTTTCGGACTCATTATCATCGCTTTGGTTGCCAATCAGTTTTGGAAGAGCGGGTTACGTATGGGGGTTATGCCACTGTTCGGGAATTTAGTGGTGACCTATTTGATTGTTCGGTATGGATTGATGGAGATCACTAATTTCTCGGTCAGTAACCTGAACTACATGTATGAAGATATTGCTTCATCAATCCTGGCCAGTCCCAAGGCCTATATCATTCTCATAACCACCGCCTTTGTTGCTTCGCGAATGAACCTGCTCTATGGCTGGGACTTCAGCGGTATCATGATTCCCTCCCTATTGGCTCTTCAATGGTATCAGCCAAGCAAGATTCTGGCCTCATTCTTTGAGGCACTGCTTATCCTGGGGATTGTACACTTATTACTGAAAACAGCGCTATTCAGAAATATCTCCATCGAGGGTGGACGTAAGCTGTTGCTGTTTTTCAACATCGGATTCATCTACAAGCTGATTGTAGGTTACCTGATACTTTGGCTGCTACCGGAAGTGAAGGTTACGGACACCTACGCCTTTGGATATCTACTAGCCACCTTGATGGCGATGAAGATGTATGTCAAGGATATTGCAGTGCGTCTTACCCGAGCGACATTACAGACTTCATTGGTCGGTGTAGCTGTCGCCAGTGTTATCGGATTCACCCTTACACTACTACCCGAAGCAACAGTGCCGATCGGGTCGACAGCCAGGGCTTCCACCACTTTGCAACTGATTGATAGTCAAACCTCGATAGTCGATAGCGTGCGGGACGATAGGGTGCGTCTCTACCAGCCCCAGAGTCAGCATCATATGCCGCTTCCTCTGGCAACTGAGCTTGAACGGTTTTCCGACGGATTGAATCGTTTGCAAGATTACATCACCAAAGGTGGTGATCACCACCTCGAAAAGGCCCTGAAGCAGTTTCATCAAGTGGGTTATCAGTTGCAGCGTCACGGGGATGGTGACTACTACTTAAGAGAGAAAGATCCTGTCAAGGGTTGGGGGCTGTATGTACTCAGGTCCGATCCAAAGAGCCGATTGACCATTGAGGTGCCAGCTCCTTTGGATGAACGTGGTGCCATGGATGCCGGCCTCCAGGTTTTCGAGCAGCTGGGTGCCCTTGGATTGGCTATCGCTGGGTCCAGTCGAAACCTGCATCCGGATCGCTCTGCCGACGTGTTGACCAATCCGCAGAGTTTTTTTCAGGTATTTCATTCCGTAATCGCTAAACGCGATGTATTGCAGGTCAGAAGCTACACCGGGGAAACCGCGCGATTAAGCGCATCTATAGATTCAAGTGATTCCATTTCCAGTGATCAGGGTTCGACAGAACCGGGCAATGCGCTTTGGGTGCATGTCAATTTACCGCCGGGATTAGACCTGACAGCATTGAAGACCCTGGCCGGGTCACTGCAAATTCAATGGAAAGATGCCCCCTTCAGTAATCGTCAGCGAGAGATATCCCGCAGTGGGTTCGCTGAGCTGCTACTTAATCAGCAGGGGGTGCGTTCGGTACGTTCACGGGCAGTTGGGTTTGGTAAAGCGCCGCCGCTACTACTGGGATCCAAACGTATCGATGGTTTTCTGCAGGATTGGATCTTGGCGCGAAAGGGTCGCATTGCCACTCAGGGCAGTAATTTGTATGTGCTGCCGAGAGTTGAACAACTGCTCTTTCTTGATGCTGAGGTGCTAACCCCGTTATTGAAGGCCTCTGCACAAGAGTATAAGGAGGGTGATTGGACCCCCGCGGGACTGGAGGAGTTACGTAGCATTCAGGCGGCTGCAAGCGTATTGAACTATCAGTTGATTCGCTATCGTCATCAGTCGACCAAAGAGGATTTTCTTATACTGGCAGAGACAGAAGCCGGTGATCGGCATTATTGGGGGAGTTATGTCTTTCGCTTGAGCGATACCCAAAACTATCTGGTACAGGTGCCTCGGCCTTTATACGAAGTCAGCAGCTTCGAATACGGTGTTTCGTTGTTTCAACGGCTCAATGCAAAGGCACTTCTGCTGGCCGACGCGCATCCTGGCACGAATACGGATGGCAGTGCCGATATCATTCGTTTGGATAATGTGGTTAATCTCTTTAGCCTGGTCAATCAAGTGGTACTCCGGGAGGCCAATGATGCCGCTATGCTGGTGATCCATAGCCGTGCATTGAGTCGTCGTGGACGTGGTGCTTTGAGTCATGCCGATGCCTTGATATCGAGGATTGAGGCTCCCAGCTCCCAGGGTGTCACTGAGGCTCTTGTCGATCCTGTCCTTGATCAGTTGGCAATGGAAGGGATCAGTTATCGGTTTGTGGAAGGGGAGCAGGATACCGCAGGCTATGAGATTGCCAGTGTGGCGCAATCGCTCTATATCAATGCCACCCGCAATGAAGGTTTTGTTGCACTTTGGCTCAGTCCCAGTGCCCGTTCCGTCTACCGTCAGCAAGGTCAGAATCGCCAGGAGCAGTTGCGCTTTGATAGTTTGGGTATAGAGACCAGGGAGGCAGATCTGTATACCTATTTAGAGGCACCAACATGGCGGCTTCAATTCCCTCGCCTTTGCGGCAGCAGATAACAACCTATCTGGATAATGGGAACATTGTCAGTCTCAGTGGATTGATGCATGACTGGCCTGAATACAATTGGCAACGACTGATCGATCTCAACTCACGCCAATCCTTTCTGATTGGATTGGATAAGCAAGCGCGACTGACCCTGATTGCCAACCTAAACCCGCGCCAATCGGACTCAGCAGTCACTGTTAAGAAGTTTCCCCTTTCCCGTGATGGGGTGCAGGGGTTTATTGACAGTCGCAAGGCATGGCTGGATTTGGGAGGCGCTTTGTGAGGCTTATTGGCCATCTGCTTCTACTCGGTTTGATGATGGGTATTGCCTACTTCTTCGGCTGGATAACCTGGAAGACTGAGGCAAATCTTCATTACACCGAACAACTATCGGGCAATCTCACAGAAACCCGGCCAAGTATTGCCTATCGCTTGGATGGGGAGGGTTGGACAGAATTTCCGCTGACCGGACATGCGCAGATGTTGCGTGTCGTGACCAATGCCACAATCAATCGACCGGTACACGAAGCGCCTGAAGAGGGGTGGTTGTATGCCTTGCAGTATCGACTACTGGATGGTTCCGGCCAGGAACTGGAGAGCGGGGATTTTTTCCATCGTACTAGGATCCGTTTTTTTCGCTCGCCTTCCAACCAGGAGATGATTCATCCGCTGAGCGCCATGGAAGGCTGAAAGCCGAGGCGGTTAGTCCCCGGCAGCCGTGAGGCGAGACTGTAGACCCGCCGTGCCTTGCG
>JAHXHU010000182.1 GCA_025656375.1 Candidatus Thiodiazotropha sp. (ex Ustalcina ferruginea)
TCACCATTCCAAGTGAAACGCCCTGTGCGGAGCCGCATGCAGGGTGTTGTGGGGGCTGGGGGTTAGAGACCCCCGGCTACCCGATTGAACAGATAATTACCTGGATTGGGATCGGCATGCAGGGCATGCAGACCATAGAAAGAGTTAACAAAAACATCGTATAATAGCTGACCGAAGTGATTTCGCTCTTTCTGAGAGGGGCCATGTTGCAGCCATTGTTCCAGGTGTAGTCCTGGGAGGCGTGCGGTTGTCAATATGCGCTTTGATGAAAGGCCCCGGTGAACACGCGGAATACTGATGTTATGCAGCTTTAGATGCTGCTGGAACCATTCAGTGTTTTCCGCTTCATGTTGGTAGTCGACCTCTTCGTGTAAACGCATCTCTATTTCATCAAGAGAAGATAGCAACAGTTTTGCATGCCGCGTGCGTTTTACTATTGATCGAATCAGTTGTAGGTCGTTGTCGATAGTAATATTG
This sequence comes from Candidatus Thiodiazotropha sp. (ex Ustalcina ferruginea), assembly GCA_025656375.1. GTDB lineage: Bacteria > Pseudomonadota > Gammaproteobacteria > Chromatiales > Chromatiaceae > Thiodiazotropha. The sequence continues at coordinate 478 of JAHXHU010000182.1, forward strand.
ATACCCTGATACTGAAGCTTCACCGCTAGCATTGCTGGCTGAATGGACCTGGCCCAGGCTTGCAGCTGCAAATGCCTTTGGTTCAAAATGGGTAAAAATCGCCTCTGGCGGTTTGCCGAACTCCTGTTCAATCAGTTTGCGTATCAAAGGTCGTCCTAAAGGGGGGACCTGATGGTAGGATTTTGACAATTCATTACGTAACCACTCAGGAAGGAGATTGCTCTCCATACTTAACATTTGGGCAATCTTTAGTGCTGTTCCCCGTAACTGTGAAAAGGTCTTAAACAATATTCGTGCTGTCTCGTCATCGCGCTTTTGCCGGCTCTCTCTACATGCAGATTCAGACAGGAACGGTCGCTTTGCAGCATGTCTAAGATGTTTACTGCCTGCTTTTAGAAAAGGCGTACCGGCAACGCTTGAGCGTGCCAGTTTGCTTGTTGGAACGGATTTACTCATCATTACCTTCCATGAATCGACGTTTGGCCTTTTGCCAGGGTGCTGTGTACTCACCCAACTCCTTCAGATGACGGCTGATCTGGCTGCGGAACATAAATGAGAACAGATCCAATGCTTTGCCTATCATAGCGGTGTGCAGAACCATTGCTATGATGTCCACACTACGATCGACTAGTTGGCTGGTGTTGGCATAGCCTTCTGAATCATCGTTCAACCAATAGCCTAGAATGCCGGTAAAATAGTCCCAGTAGAGGGGGGCCAGCAGTTCACGATAGGGTTGATCAGGGATCTCTCCCGCTTCGATAGCGGTATCGATCATATCTTCTACCATGCGGGTGAATCGCTTGCGTGTCTCGGCCAGGTTCACAACACTGGTCACAGGAGAATAGAAGGTCAGTTCAAAAACCTCGGCCAGAAACTCCCGGTCCGGCAGCCACAAGACCAGTTCTGATTCAATCAGCTGCTGTAGTTGTTCACGCAAGCTGTATTCATGGAAGTCCTTGATATTTTTCAGTGCAACCGCCACAGCATCCTGTTTCTCTTCGCAGTAACCATAGAGAAGCTGCTCCTTGGTGGAAAAGTAGTTATAGATTGTGGCATCACCTACCTCGGCACGCAGGGCGATTTCACGCATCGAGGCAGATTTGAAGCCCTTTTCAATAATGACATCTGAAGCAGCCTCAAGAATCCGTTTGCGGGTTTTGGCCTTCTCTTTCTTGCTGACTTTCATGGGTTCACCGTCACTTTAAAGTGAAAACGCTATACATAAAAGATAAAGTAGTTGTTATTAATGTGAAAATCAAGCATGAATGTATGCCGACGAGGATTAGGGGGGGTTATCAGGGGCAGAACGCTGAGAATGTCAAGCTGTTGAAGGACGCTGGATCCAGTTGTCACACAAAGAAAAGAGTCACACCAAGGCGCTGAATGGCTGGACAGTCACCGTTTCACCAGCAGTGATTCCATCAGAGGTTTCGGATAACAGGATAAAGCAGTTACCCCGGCTCATAGATGTCAAAATACCGGATCCTTGTTTGCCAATCGTGTCGACTGTGAGTGAGCCATCCTCTTGTGGACTCAGGATTCCCCGAATGAATTCGAATCTACCTGGCCGCTTGCGAATATCACAACCACTCACCGCTGGCAGGGTGAAGGGACGATAGGGCATTCCGCTGGCGAGGTAGTGGAGTGCCGGCAATACAAACTGGTAGAAGGTGACCATCACAGCAACGGGATTGCCTGGTAGACCGAAAAATAGGCTGTTTTCAAGACGGCCGAAGGTGAGGGGTCTTCCCGGTTTCATGGCAATCTTCCAGAAATGCATATCCCCCAACTGCTGGAGTATGCTTTTGGTATAGTCGGCTTCACCGACCGACACACCGCCGGAGGTGACTACCAAATCAGCCGCCTCGTCAGCACAGAGAAAGGCTTCCTTCAAAGCCTCAGGGTCATCTTTCACAACCCCCATGTCGAGCAGCTCTACTTCCGCTCTTTTTAACATGCCGTAGAGCGAGTAACGATTACTGTCGAAGACCTCTCCTGCGTCCAGGGTCTCACCGATAGAGCGTAATTCGTCACCGGTGGAGAAGAAGGCAACCCGCGGACGTCTTCTGACGTTGATTTCACCAAAGCCGAGTGAGGCCATGACACCAAGATCTGCTGGCGTGATTTGTTTACCGGGACTCAGCACTACCTTACCTTGTGCAATGTCTTCGCCCGCCTGGCGGACGTTCTGTCCGGATCGGTGTCCTTGACCGATACGCACCTGCTGGTCATCTATGAGACTAATCTGTTCCTGCATAATAACGGTATCGGTACCAGTTGGCATGGGTGCGCCGGTCATGATACGAACACACTCGCCAGCTCGGCAGCTTTGGTTGAATGGCATACCTGCTACCGCTGTGCCAATCAGGGTAAAGTCCCGGTATTCCTGTTCGGGCAGGTCGCTGCCGGCTATGGCATAGCCGTCCATCGCAGAATTGGTATGACCAGGGACATCGACGGGTGAGACGATCTCCTCTGCCAATACACAGCCCAAGGCGTCACGCAGGGCCAGGCGTTGTGTGGTCAGGATCGGGCTGATGTTTGCCAGGATTGCTTCCCTGGCGGTGGTAACAGTGAGGGTTGTTGAAGCCTCTGGGTCAGCGCAACTGACGGTGGAGTCTATGGCTTGGCTGGTCATGGAATCCGCGCTCTCCGATTTGTTGCATGTATTGGCGTATGAAACCGGCGATCTCCTGGGGATTATTGAGATTCAATATCGGCAGGTGTTCCTGAACAGCGTTTACTGGTTTATCAGTGGCGACAGCAACGATGTTGGGATCAGTATGACACAAAAGAGGTTTACCCATGCTGGGTCTATGCAGTTCAATTTTATGGATTGCCTCTAGCTTGAATCCTTCAACCAGCACCAGGTCCAGACTGTCGGGATCGAGATAACCGAGCATGGATGCCAGACCGGGTTCCGGCCGGTTGGTGTCTGATTCAGAGATCAACGCCATGCGCCCCCGTGAAGATACCAGCATCTGTGTGGCGCCCGCTTTGCGTAATTCGTAGCTATCCTTTGTCGGATGGTCGATTTCGAACAGGTGATGTGCATGTTTTACAACGGCGATACGCAGACCCTGGTCTTTAAGGATCGGTAATAACTGGGTCAACAGGGTTGTCTTACCGGTACCGCTGAAGGCGCTGAATCCTAGCAGGGGGATGGGATAGTCGATCATTGAGCGCTCATTCCTGCTCGTAGATTGTCCCTCTCCTTCGGTGTGTTGATATTGACAAAGGTACGAGGCAGATCGGAGAAATCGGCATAGGCAACCCGGTGTTTTTTATACCAGAGATCGATCTTTCTATCGCCGTCATCCAGGTAACGCTGGAGGCTGGTGCTCAGGTGTTTGGGGATCAGAGCGTAGACCGGTTGCAGACGCTCACCATCGTGGGCCACCGCGATATCCGCATCCTCACTGTCGCGTGCTCTGACCAGGCGTTCCACCAGATCTTCCGGTAGCAGCGGTCCGTCACAGGGGAGGGTAACCATATCGGCGGTTGATAGTGTTTGCAGGGCGGTAAGAAAACCGGCTAAGGGTCCCTGATAGTCGGCCAGTGAGTCGGCAAAGACCGGATAACCGAGCTGTTGATAACGTACCAGATTACGATTGGCATTGATCAGGATTTGAGCAACCTGAGGTTCGATGGCGGCAATAATATGGGCGATCAGTGGCTTACCATTTAGTTCAATCAATCCCTTGTCTTCTCCACCCATGCGACTGCCCCGTCCTCCAGCGATAATCACAGCGGTTATATCGGGGTGAGCGCTCATGCAGTACTCCTTAGACTGACGTGGGACTGTAACTGCGGAATTTGCATCAGTTTATGATCCTCTATTTCCACTAGATGACTGTCGTAGAGATGGAGGTGACGATCAATCAGAGAGGAGAAATGGATCGGATCGTGGCTGGCCAGAAGCAGTGATATGCCTTCCTTCTTAAATGATCTTAGTAGATCCAGCGTACGTCGTCGTGCCTCCTGGTCCAGATTGGCGGTTGGTTCATCCAGTAACAGGATTTTCGGGTTTCTCAACCAGGCGCGTGCTAGTGAGACGCGTTGTCGCTCCCCCCCTGAAAGGGATTTTGCCGGTGTGTCATGTAAGTGGTTGAGTTCAGCCCAGTCGATGGCTGAGTCGATCATGTTGTTACGCAGTTGTTTAGGTAGTCCACCCGGTAGTGCGTAGCCTAGGTTATATCTAACCGATCCATCAAACATATAGGGTTGTTGGTGAAGATAGAGAACATATTTTTGCAGATCTGTCCTACTGCGTCGCCAGGATTGGGATCCCTTACCGATATCTATTCGGCTGCTATCCGGTTTTTCCAGGCCAGAGAGGATGCGTAGCAGGGTTGTCTTGCCCGCGCCGTTACCCCCACTTAAGAGATTACATTCACCCGGGCGTAGCACAATTTCGATCTCCTGCAGCACCTGCCTTTTGCCAAAGCGCTTATTCAGGGCCGATATAGTAAGGATAAGAGGGTCGCTCATGTGACAGGATGCCCCTTACCTTGAATGTGCTGTCGCTACCAACCCTGGAGAGCGAAGCGAAGGTTGGTAGACCCCGGCAGGCGTAGGGCCCGGGCAGGTATCCGCTGTCGCGTAGCGGCTTA
>JAHXHU010000415.1 GCA_025656375.1 Candidatus Thiodiazotropha sp. (ex Ustalcina ferruginea)
CATCTAATAGCTTGAAATCGCTAAGGATGGTGACCTTCCTACAGAGGACTTTCACCTCATTAGTTCATACCCATGCTGGGCGTACACAAATTGAGTCACTTTCTCTTCGATTTTGGCATTATCCCGGGTAATCCCGATCGAAGCGCTGCCAGCCGCCACAAGCTCCAGGGTCACACCCGATATTGCACCGGTGACGGAATTCGACGTACTCTCGATATCGAAGCCGTCGATGGTCAGCAAGGCGTCCCCGGCAGTGCTTACCTGCTCGGCGAGACCATCGCCACCAGCGCCGATGTAAAACAGACGTGACAAGCCGCTGGCGTCACTGGTGAGGATCAAGCGGGTACCGCCTGTCTCATTCAGAAGGGTCGCCGTAACCCCCGGATTGTCAGAAGCGTTATTGACGGCGTCTCTCAAACCGGCAAGGGTGTTGTTGCTGGCGTCCACCGTGAGATTCATGGTGGCCCCGTCTACTGTGATCGACAGCGATCCTGAGCCAACTGCTGTAGAGCTGTCCGCATAGGTTGTCCCGGCTGGCCAGTTGTGTCACCACGACATCGTAACTTGAAGCAGCCGCAGTCGAGTCTGCCGTGATCGACAATACGGTTTCATCGGAAGAGGTGCCGGAGAATTCAGCAAAACCGGAACTACTGGTCAGTCCTTCGATACTGGACCTGAAGCTGTCTATCGCACTTTTGACCTGACCGAAGTCGCTGATCTGCTGCTCGATCTCCCTCTCGCGAGATCGCAGTTGGTCGAGGGGCCTGCTTTCAATCTGCAACAACTGATTGATAATGCTGTTCCAGTCAGCCCCAGCCCCTATGCCTGAAAAACCAATTGCCATGATTTAGCTAAGCCTCGTGAAGTGTGACACTCAGTTCAATTATACTCTGTCATCCAATAATACACCTGGGATCATCTCCTCACGTGAATCCTGAACCTGCGAAATGACGTGTAGAAGATGTTCCGGCGGAATCTGCCTGACCAACTCACCGGTGTCAGAATCGATAACCTTGACCACCTGCTGGTAGGTATCTTCATCGACACTGAACTCGAGATTCCGTTTAACAAGCTGTGAGAGATTTTCAATCTTACTGATCAGGACTTTACTGTCTACAACCTGTTGGGGTTGTTCAGTATTCGCACTCTCATTTCTTTCAGCCTGTTGTACAGACGGACTCGCGTCGGCCTTGGAGACTTCCCTTTTATAGGCGTATTCATGGGCCAAATTTGTGATTACGTTTGGCATATCTATACCCTACCCTGTTTATTCCGCGTCAAACCCCGGGGGGACGGAAACCGCCCCCGAGGGTCTTATCCTTAACGAAGCAGGCTCAATGCCAGCTGTGGAATAGAATTGGCCTGGGCCAATCCAGCCTGCTGAATGACCTGTGCACTGGTCATTTTGGCAGTTTCCCGGGCGAAGTCGGCATCCATGATACGCCCTGCCGCTGCATATTGAGCTTCTTCCATCGATGCGGCAACACGCCCGGCGGATTCCAACCGGCTTTGCAGACTACCGATAGTGGCCAACTCAGACGCTACCGCGTCCAGATCAGTATCTAGCGACGCGATGTCAGTAATCACACCTGTGTGAGCAACCGCAGTTGCAGTGATAGCAATGGTCTCACCTGCATTGGCACCAACCTGGATCGCGCCACCGCCACCAAACACAGCCGCGCCATTGAAGGTTGCTCGGGTCATGGCTGCAGTGATTTCGGCAGTCAGTGCGTCAAATTCTGTACCCATATAACCCTGTTGGGCAGTTGTATACAGACCACTGGCGTGTTGCACGGCAAGCTCACGTTGACGATGCATCATGTCACTGACTGACTGCAGGGTGGCATCCGCCACATTGAGGTAAGAGGTACCATCAGCGATATTACGCTGGGCAACCGTAAAACCACGTGCCTGCCCGGTTTGTAACTGGGCGATAGCCAGGCCGGCGGCGTCGTCTTTGGCCATATTAATGCGCAAGCCTGAAGAGAGGCGCTGAATGGAAGTTTCAAGATTGGATTGTGTACGACCTAGGTTTTTTTGTGCGGCTAGGGAGAATACATTAGTGTTGACTGTAAGTGCCATGAGACTATTCCTCTATCGGACCGGTAATGGCGTCTGTTGATAAGCGCTCTACCACCGGTGATTTGCATTTGGCGGATATATCAATCAAGTTTGATATTTACCGCCTCCGATATTTGTAGCGGCCTCAAATGACAGAACTTTAACCGGTTTATCACTCGCTCCATTTCGCAGAAACTCAAAAGCACCTAAGTTTTACTTATTGTTTTTATTGACTATTTCATGGTTTTATATCGAAACAAACCAAGGAATAAACATCCTGAGCATTAGCTTCCCTTTTCGCTGCTCAGTCAATTGAGTGAAACCATCCCATATCGACAACACCAAACCCATCAATGCGATCGGCGGGGTAGATAATGAACAAGGAAAACCATTCGCATTGAATTTGCGATTACGGGCATCACTATTTGTTATTTTATAGGTAATTGAACAGAGACAGGCCCTGCACCATATTGAAGGTCTGCTGCGCTGCCTGCAGCGCCACTAGATCCTGTTCGAAGCGACTCACCGCCTCTGCCATATCCAGATCCTCCGTTTCTGAGAGAGATCGCTGCATGGTGAACATGAACTCCTCATTGACAATGCGCTGCTCGTCAATGGTATTCAAACGGGCTCCGCCACGAGCACGCGTGGTAACAACATGCTGTTGCGCGAGATTCAAGTCATCGAGAAAGAGACTATTTGGCGCATCGGCCTCCATACCGGCAATTATACTGTGGATTGTCTCAAAGATATTCCGTCTAGCCCCTGTGCTCGTTTCAATGTTCATAAAGACATCATAACCATTCTCACGATCCTGGACCTGACGAGTGGCAGAGATCTGCAGAGAGCGTCTACCCATGTCACCGCTATAAGCGAATACGCCATCAGCAGGGTTACTGAATGGGATCGAATCAGCATCGTAGCCGGCGAAGATATACTCGCCATTGCTATCCTTTGTATTGGCTAACGCCATCAGTTCGTCATTCAGCTGCCTCATTTCTTCGGCAATGGCCTGGCGGGCCACTGGGGAATAGGTGTCACTCAAACCCTGTATTGTCAGCTCCATGATGCGCGGCATCAGATCATCCACACCTTTCAAGCTGGCCTCCTGCAATTCCAATCGGGACCGTGCCCGATCTGCATTCGACTGATACTGCTCAACCTGGGTGATAGTGGAACGTAAATCGAGCGCATAAGCAGCGCCAGGCGGGTCGTCCTTGGGGGTCAGAATACGTTTACCGGTAGAGATCTGCATCTGCGCACGACTGAGATCTGACTGACGTTCCAGCATACTGCTGATTCCCCGGTCGAAAAGCATCGATGTGGAAACTCTGTCCATACTGTTATCTCCTGACCGCGCCTAACAGGGTATCGAAAAGGGTACTGGCAACGGAAATCACTTGTGCTGATGCCTGATAGGCCTGTTGGAACCGGATCAATTTGGCTGCTTCTTCATCAAGATTGACGCCGGATATTTCCGCCATCGCCTCGCGGGATCGTTCCAGCAGGCTCTCCTGTGCCCCCAGGTTCAATTCTGCATGATGGGTCTTGGAGCCCACATCTGAGACCATCTGGATATAAGTCTCATCAAAGGTGGCGGTACCACCAAGTAGTCGATCTAAATTCTGCAGGTTTTCCAGACTGAGGGCGTTGCGATTATCGCTGCTGCCGTTGGTGTTGTTACTGATGATAAAACTGTCGCCGTCCGCGGGGACGCCCGAGATATCGAAGCTGATGCCTCCCAAGGTGGCAAACTGCGCACTCGGCACATGGCTGCCTGCAATCGTCGCGCTATTCAGGTTGTCATAGGTGATGAAATCATCGAATGGATCCACACCGGGTACTGAGCCGGGATAGTAAACCTCGAAACCACTGGTGGCACCTCCCTGGTCGTCATACACCAGTTGAATATCCCCGCCTGGCAATGGCAGACCGGCCATCGAACTATTGGCCGGCTGGGTGATCCCTGCATCACCGGTGTTGAGGGGATTGCCATTCGCATCCACTGCAGGTTGTACCTGCACGGGGCCAGCCGCCGCCAACCTTCGTACATCGTTTATCAACAGATCAAAATTCAGGGCGGCATTGCGGGTCGGTTGAATCAGAAAGATATCACCCGCAGTCGCTCCTGCAGCATTGATATTGATATCCATACCATCAACGATATTCGCACCGGCAACCAGGGTCTGGGTAACGCCGCTGGTTAAGTTTTCCAATATAAAATCCGCGCCATCATAAGTCAGCTCATAGGCATTCCCAGTCAGATCACCGACACTGTCGTAGCTGGCGGTAATAGAGCTGCCATTACCCGGTCTGGCTTGTACTTGAACCGATCCCAAACTGAACAGGGCCGTCCCAACCAAACCATCAAGATCGAGACCCAGTTGATGCTGGGTATTGATTTCATCGGCTATTCCAAGGGCTACCAGGCCAACTCTGTCCTGGGTTGGATCGAGAATCTCATCACGAAATCTGAGCATACCGCCAATCTTGCCTCCACTGATCTGGTCAGTCACGATCTGGGTACCGAAGGAGTAATTGAAGGCAATCTCCAAATGGCTGGGATCGAGGGTCGAAGGCTGGGTACTCAGTGTGGCCGCGTCGTAAGCCATTACCAGGGGCTGACCCTTGCCGATAAATAGGTTATATGCGCCATCAGTCTGCTCTAAAACCTGCACATCCACCAGTTCAGAGAGATCGCTAACCAGTTGATCACGCTTGTCCAACAAATCATTCGGCGTGCTGCCGTAGGCGATTTTGATGTCAGCATTGATATCGGCAATCCCCTGTGCCAGGCGATTGATTTCAGTGATATTGAACTCAATCTGGTTATTCATCCGGGATCGGCTGTCAACAAACAGTTGTTCAAAATAGTGAAAGCGGTCAACCATCGACTCCGCTTCACTCAATACCAACTGACGTGCAGATATCGAGGTCGGATCATCAGCCAATCCCTGTAAGGCATTAAAGAAATTCTGGATCGTTGGTTGAATGCCTGCATCAGGATCGGCCAC
>JAHXHU010000314.1 GCA_025656375.1 Candidatus Thiodiazotropha sp. (ex Ustalcina ferruginea)
GCCGCTACGCGACAGCGGATACCTGCCCGGGCCCTACGCCTGCCGGGGTCTACCAACCTTCGCTTCGCTCTCCAGGGTTGGTAGCGTGGGCGAAGCAGAGCAAGGACTCAGTGGCGCACTGGGACGTCTGTTCGCCCTGGCCGAGGCCTACCCCGATCTTAAAGCTAATGAGAACATGATGCAGCTCTCAGAAGAGCTTGTCAGCACCGAAAACAAGGTGGCGTTTGCCCGCCAGGCCTATAACGACTCTGTGATGCAGTACAATATCGACCGTGAATTGTTCCCCAGTAATCTGATCTCAAGCTGGTTCCGCTTCCAAGCCGCAGCCCTGCTTGAGATAGAGGATGAAGTAAAACGTGAAGTACCTAAGGTCTCATTCAACTAATTCAAACAAGTGAATTTTTTCGAGCATCAGGATGAAGCCAAACGCAACACCCGAAAACTGGTGTTGCTTTTCATCCTTGCGGTTATCGTCATCATTATTGCTATAGACGGCGTCTTGCTGATCTTATTCGGCAATCTTCTCAGTGACCCGCAAATTGTCACTCCCAACACATTGGGCGGGCTTCTCGTCGCCAATACAACCGTCCTACTGTTCGGTACGGGCGGCACCGGGGCCGCGATTGGACTGGCAAGCCTATACCGAAGTGCCAGCCTGAAGGATGGTGGTGGATCTGTAGCCCGACAAATGGGTGGAGTCCCGGTGGATACCGATCCGAAGGATCCGCTGCGGCAACGTCTGCGCAATGTCGTCGAAGAGATCGCTATCGCATCAGGTGTGCCGGTTCCAGAGATCTATATCATGGAGCAGGAGCCGGGTATCAATGCCTTTGCTGCCGGTTATTCGCCCAGTGATGCGGCTGTAGCAGTGACTCGAGGTACATTGGAGAGCCTTAACCGTGAGGAGTTGCAGGGTGTCATTCCCCATGAATTCACCCATATATTCAATGGTGACATGCGTCTCAATATACGGCTCATGGGTGCCCTTTTCGGCATTCTGCTATTGGCCATTGCAGGCCGACGAATCCTAAGTGGCAGTCGCTATTCGTCACGATCAAGAAACAATGGCGGCAACGCGATTATCCTGTTTGCAGTCGCCCTTACGGCAATCGGTTATATCGGACTGTTTTTCGCGCGCTGGATCAAGGCTGCTGTTTCCAGGCAACGGGAATACCTTGCTGATGCCTCTGCGGTTCAGTTTACTCGCAATCCACAGGGTATTGCCGGGGCACTGAAAAAGATTGCGGTACACAGCAATGGCGCCTTGCTGGAAAAAGACAGCGAAGAGATTGGCCACATGCTGTTCGGTCAGGGTAGTAGCGCTGCCATGCTTGCCACTCACCCACCGATAGTCGAGCGCATACAGCGCATCGAACCTGGCTTTAGGGAAGAGGAGTTGGTTGAAATCGCGAAACGGCTAAGCCGACGTACCCGCAAGGAGGCCGAACAGGACGAAAGGGAATCAAAAAATTCATCAAAACACACTCCATTTGACCCACGCAATATTATTGAAGGTATAGGTCAGCCCGACTGGGAGCGCATCGTCGCTGCCGCAGCGTTAGCTGCCACACTACCCGGTGGCCTGTTATCAGCAGCTCGCTCCACCGAGTGGGCACCGGAATTGTTACTCTGTGTTCTGCTTGACGATGATGAGAAAATCCGTGATCAGCAACTGTTCACTATCGCCGAAAAACTGGGTGCAGAAAGCGAGGCTCAGGTTCGCTATCTACTGACATCTTCATTGCCGATAAGGCCGGAGCAACGTCTTCCCCTGTTAGAAATCGCATTTCCCGCCCTCAAACGACGCCCAGAGACATTCATCCAACGCATGCTCGAAACCGTCACTGATATCATTCACCAGGATGGCAAGATTGAGGTTTTTGAATTTTTATTGGCGAAAGTAATCAGCTTGCATCTGACAGATGCAATGAATCCCTCCCAAAGCCGCATTAGTGGCAACCAAACCCTGGTTGCTCAAGCACAACCAGTACGGGATGTGATTGCGATCCTGGCTGATCATGGCCATCGTGATATTGAAATGGTAAAACGCAGCTACCAAATAGGATTACAAAGCGTAGGTTTGGAGCTGAGCCCGCTGCAATTACCAAACGACTGGCCTAGCGCATTGGACAATGCATTGGCTAATCTCGACCTGCTCAAGATCACGGAGAAAGAGCGTCTCATTGGCGCTCTGGTTGAGACCATTCTCAGCGACGCCCATATCGACACCCAGGAGCTTGAACTGTTACGTGCTATCGGGTCAGCACTCCATGTGCCACTGCCATTGCTGAGTAACAATGCTTAGTTTCTGCGTTATTAATACTATTTTTTTCCCTTAAGCATCGCTGCCAGATCGCCAAAGGGCTGATGTGTGCTGGTACTGCTCTGGTGCGTATCAACAGAGGCTTTTGTGGCATCTGATTCGATATATCGCGAATGCTCGTTATCATGGCAATAGATACACAACAACTCCCAATTGCTACCATCCAGTGGATTATTGTCATGATTGTGATCGCGATGGTGGACCGTCAACTCTCTCAGATTTTCCCGGGTAAATTCCCTTGTACAACGACCACAAACCCACTGGTATATCTTCAGCGCTCTTTCCCGATAGCCTTTATCCCTCTCCTCCCGGTCCCGACGTGCCCGGGCCACGACCCTATCTAATTTTTCATTCGATTTATCTGACGACATGATAACTATCTGTTTAGTAGAGATGCAACGAAACCTGCCGGGTGACTTGTTGCCTATTCACCATTCAAAATATTGAAATTGCCACCCGCTCGATTATGTAATAATATAGTACGTTTTACAATTCTTACCTAATACCCACAAAGTCGTCTGCTCATAAAAAAAAACAGACCCTCGAAAATGGCGCTAGTCTCCTCTAAATAGTGCGATATCCCAAACCAATCGTATTCAACCAGTGCCTTCATGACAATCTTGGCTTATAGTCATATCCAACCTATCACTAGGGTATCCTATACTCGCAACCAGAGAATCATGCATTGAAAAACTCACTGCTACTCCGATTCGGTACTGTGATAACCATTCTCTTCATCCTGGCTGTGTCAGGTATGGTCAGTTCGATGATTATTACCGAAACCGCTGAAGGCTATGCCGCAGCAATCAACCAGGCAGGGACTCTGCGCATGCAATCCTACAGAATTGCCAGCAGTTTGGTACACAGGACCAAATTCCATCATGAACTAGCCACGGCCCGAACCAATCAACTGGTGACTGAATATAATCAACGTCTGTTCAGTCCACGCATTCATGACGTACTAACCAAAGGGCCAAACAAACAGGTGACTGAGACCTATCGCGAAGTCGAATCACAATGGCGTGCAACCATGCTTCCCAACCTGAATGATTACTTGAAGCTGAGTGCGACCAACTCACTCTCATCTCAGGAAAGGTGGCAGCTTGAACACCAGTCTGCGTAACTATTTGGCGCTGGTTGACAGCTTCGTTGATGATATCCACCGTTTCGTGGAGGCACTTGAAATAGATGCTGAGGAGAAAAACCAGCAGCTGAGGATCATCCAGATCGTGTTACTCAGCCTCACTTTCCTGGTCACTCTGGTCAGTCTCTATCTCACCAAGAGTTACGTACTCAATCCTCTTCGCAATCTGCTGGCCTGTGCCAATGCAGCACGACACGGTGATTTTTCAATCAGGAGTCGATACCTCGGTGAAGATGAGCTTGGCCAGCTAGGCCAGGCCTTCAATGTAATGGCGGAAGATCTCTCAGTGACCTACGCGGATCTTGAGTCTAGAGTACGTGAGAAAACCCACGATCTTGAAAGAAGCAACCACACCCTGGAATTACTCTATTCTGCCACCAAACGGCTGAGTGACTCTTCCTTGAGCGAGGATGTCCTGGTCGCAGTAATACACGATATAGAGGCCTTAATCGGGGTCAACAACGGCACTATCTGTCTTGGCCAACATGGAGACGATCAAGCCTATCGTTACGCATCTACAAGAAAAACCGACATCCTGTTACAAGATAAACTGGATAATCAGTGCTCTATCTGCCTTGGGGAAGGCAAGTCTCATAGGTTCAAGATCACTGCTTTTGATACTCAAAACTCGGTTAACATCTTCTCCACACCGGTACGCGACAAAACCCAGCAATATGGTGTTTTGTTGGTTGAATTCCCTGAATTGATGCAGTTGGAAGAGTGGCAGGAGCGTCTTTTGGAAACGGTTGCAAGCAATATTGCACTGGCAATCAATGTTGCTCAACAGGTAACCCAGAAACGTAAAGTATCATTAATGGAGGAGCGCAGCGTCATAGCTAGAGAGCTTCATGATTCCATCGCCCAATCACTTTCATATCTGAAGATTCAGGTATCTCGACTGGAAAAAGCAATCAACGAAGACAGTGAGAAAAAAGAGATCCTTTCGGTTACTGCCGCCCTGCGGTCGGCACTCAATGGAGCCTATCGTCAACTACGTGAACTACTTACCACTTTCCGACTCAGAGTCACCGATGCCAATCTGGGCAAGGTGGTGGGGCAAACCGTTGAGGAGTTTGCCAATAGATCCGGCATACCCATTGAGTACACCAATCATATCGGTAATTGCCAATTCACGCCCAATGCAGAGATACATATTATCCAGATCATTCGTGAAGCCCTATCGAATGTTATTCGTCATGCCAATGCCACACAGGCCAGAGTGAGCCTTGAATGTAACCAACAAGGCTTGGTAAAAGTCTCTATTGAGGACGATGGCATCGGGATCAATGATGAAGGTGATATGATGCAACACTATGGACTACCTATTATGAAAGAGCGTGCTGAATGGCTTGGCGGAAGTCTGAGTATCAACGAGTCCCCAACCGGCGGCACTCAGATAAATCTCAGTTTTAGCATCACAGATGCATCTAACAGTGAATCCAAGAACAAGAGAGTCTTTGATCTCATGATGGATTTCGGGACTTCCAAGTCCCCGAAATCGACTCGATCTTCGACAACCTGTTATGGCCCCG
>JAHXHU010000245.1 GCA_025656375.1 Candidatus Thiodiazotropha sp. (ex Ustalcina ferruginea)
CATCTAATAGCTTGAAATCGCTAAGGATGGTGACCTTCCTACAGAGGACTTTCACCTCATTAGTTCATACCCATGCTGGGCGTACACAATTGATAACCCGACCATCTTCAGCCATACGAGATTCTATGGCGTTACCGCTACGTGTACCAAGCTCGACCACGACATTGCTGTAACCGGCGACATAGAGGATATTTGCCGCCATTACACCACGACGATGTGAACCGGATATTAGACAGATCAGACTATCCCTGTGTAATCCATGCTCCCATACCAGCTCATTGACACAGCACAGGAAATTATTGTTAGAGTGCTTTTTGTAACACTTCTGGAACTCGCTCCACTCATCAATATTGCTGCCTATATAGGGGATATGCGCATCAGCAGCTTCCAATACACCGAGTAACATGACTTCAATACAACTACGTGTATCGATACACAATACCCTCTTTGTCGCTTTCTTCATATTCTGTCACCTCTATCAATTGAGATAAACGCCATATAGTGAGTCAATCTGAAACGTCAAATCTCATCGTTAGGAATACCAAATCACAGCGATTGCAGACACATCACCCTGTAACTTTGGAATCTATCAATAGTGATCAGCCACTTTAGGCTGATTCAGCTTCCAATCAGCGCCAACAAGTTGGTAGCTTAAAGTGTGATGTTGTTTCTCGATGGATAGCAGTATTGTCACATCACGTTGAGATGAAATCTCTATCGATAATCTCAATCTGTTTACCCGGGTAGAATGAAGCGATCGCGTTACAAACCAATTGTGAGGCTGGTCCGATATCTCCAATTTCCTGTGCATCGACCAGACAGATTGCCTGGATGTGGGGGGGAACATGTCAGTAAACTCAAGGTAACCATAGTCATCTTGAACATAATCTTTCTCCGCGGCCACATTGTTAAACAAGCACTACCACTTCAGAAAACCGGACTACATTCACTTTTATTTGGCTATTTTCGAGTTATTGATTTTTAGCTCAATACTCAATTTGAAAACACCTAAATGATAAGTTGCATCTCTGGCCATTCCATATAGCTGTTGGTCAAGACAAACAAATCAGTTGTTAAATACTACCGATCATTATCGATCGGCACTAAACTGAACTATCTATCAAGTCACTATCTGGCCCCGTGCCCGGTCAAAACAACAGGAATGGTTTGTAAAATAATCATGATATCCAGCCACAGACTATTTCTACGGATGTAGCTAAGATCGTAATAGAGTTTATTCGCTGCATCTTCGACAGTTTCACCATAGGGATAACGCACCTGTGCCCAACTTGTAATACCTGGTTTTACCTGATGTCTCAGCGAATACCCTTTTATCTGACGTTGAAACTTAGAGACAAACTCAGGCCTCTCCGGACGTGGACCGACCAGACTCATCTCTCCTTTCAGGACATTTAATAACTGCGGTAGCTCATCAATCCTGGTAGCGCGAATAAACCGACCTATCCGGGTGTTACTCGGTCATCATCATGAGCTGCCATCTGCGGACCAGACTTTTCTGCATCAACTTTCATACTCCTGAATTTCAGCACATAAAACTCTCTTCCTTTACAACCTACTCGCAACTGTTGATAAATAATCGGATCACGTCCAAGCGTACTGAGCCAGATAAGCAGCATTGTGATAATCATAATCGGGCTGGCCATCACCAGAATTAACAGGCCTGCCAGGATATCAAGCTGGCGTTTACCATTCGCCTCTGTAATCCCTTACAAGTTGACTGAACAGTAAGGAACCACTCATTGAGCTCAATGGATTGATAGCGCCCAATGAATTGGCAGATTCTATCTGGTCCAGCTCATAATCGTGCGCATAAGGGTGGACATTCGACGCATTGTCTCTGAGTATTGCCATTTCCTCTCTCCGATAATCATAATTGTTGTTGCCTGATGTCCTTTTCAGATGACCATCCTCTACTGGGAATCAGCCACCAGACACATCATCCATGGGACTGCATTTATCACCTTCTATGGGATATATGATTTCAGATCCTGACTAGTTTGAAGTAACGAATGGCGCACGTGAAAATTGTGATATATTCACTTGTTACCTCAGTTTTTCATGATCATGCGGCGATTGAATCGAAGAAGTTTATAGAACAGAAACCGCTATTCAGAATAAAACACACTCGTCATGCATTTTACCTGCGACACTGATAACTCAAGGAATTGCTCCAAGGAGTGTGATACTTCTCTTTTACAACGAGTCAGAACTGGTAGTTCGGCTGTTCGCCAACATTTCCACCAAAACCTGGTTTCAAGTTAACACGCTCCGATAGACACAGCGGGTTTTCAAACAGGGTCAACAACTCTCTCTCAGAGTCGATACAGATATGTGAATCAACCTGGTTACCAAATACCGGGGTATAAGAGAGATCCAATTCGGGTACTTGATGCCAAGAAAGCACGGCTCGCACTTTCGGCTGGGCACCACTCATGACAGCCTCCCTGTATCGATCGACATTGAAGTCAGAGGAGACCAGATGATAGTTTGGAAGGGGACTGCTGTCGCCTCCACTCTCAGCGTCACAGACCTTGAAGTAGGTCAGGCCTACCGCCTGAAATCCCTCATTATCGCCCCAATCGATAAAAAACCTGACATACTCGATCGAGCCATGGCGGCGCAGAATACCACTATACCCATCCTCCTGTCTGATACTGACGATAGCCATTAAGCTTGAGGCATTGGGATTAATCGCGGCGCACAGCAACTCTTCCCAGTGTGTGACTCCAGCGTATCTTCTTGCGTACCGTATCACATCACCCGGGGCAACCTTGCCGGCAAAGAGATGGGCCAACAGGACACTTCTTGTCAATACAAGCTCATGAATTCTGTATTCTGCAAGTGTGTTCTCTGAATGCATTTTTTCCATTTTCTTACTCACAAGCCGAGAATCAGTGACATTGAGAACATCATTCCATTGTCAACGATCCACACTGTATGAAATGACACATCCCTACCTTGTGACATATTCACTTGACAGCATCAGGCAGTTGATACCATGTAATTCACTAGGAGCCTGTCGGACTTAGGTGATCGTAGCGAGGGAAAGCCATTTTGAGTCAGATTGATCGATTAAATGAGGCGAATAGCGAGCCTATTTAACGAATTTAATCGGGAAATCTGGCCAAAATGGCTTTTCCGCAGTAGATTCATCCTAAATCCGATAGGCTCCTAGGGTAATGACCACAACTATTGGGATTATCTGTCTTGAATAAGCGCTCAATACAAATTGTCAGCGTAAAAATGCAATTCAATGCAGTTAAACAGTTGACCCATCTGCCGCCATCAAAGAGAATTCACAGTGTTCGATTAGGACAGCCGGCCAAGAATAATTATTTTGGGGTAATACCAGTGAGATTCATCACAATCATATTCATCGCTCTCTTTCTGCCATCCATCGCTTATGCAACCGGAGGTGGAGAGGATCATCTTGATTTGACCAACCATTGGGTCGGATTTACCGCTATTGGGATATTCGTAGTCGCCTATCTGTTGGTGATGGCCGAGGAGTTCACTCACCTACGGAAATCCAAACCCGTCATCCTTGCTGCCGGTATGATATGGGGACTGATCGCCTGGTACTACCACTCTCATGGCATGCCCCATGCAGCTGAGGAGATGGTGCGCCACAATCTGTTGGAATATGCGGAGCTGATGCTCTTCCTGCTGGTAGCGATGACCTACATCAACGCCATGGATGAGCGAAATGTCTTTGAGAAGCTGCGTTCCTGGCTGGTCAGCAAAGGATTCGGTTTTCGTAAGCTGTTCTGGATAACCGGTGTTCTTGCCTTCTTTATATCCCCGGTTGCAGACAATCTGACCACCGCCCTGCTGATGTGTGCTATAGTCCTGGCTGTTGGTGGGACCAATACAAAGTTTGTACTGCTTGCTTGTATCAATATCGTGGTTGCCGCAAATGCCGGCGGCGCCTTCAGCCCTTTTGGTGACATCACTACGCTGATGGTATGGCAAAAGTCTGTTGAGACAGCCCAGGGTAGTGTCGATTTCTTGTCCTTTTTTGCGTTATTTCTTCCCTCTCTCGTCAATTGGCTGGTTCCTGCATCCATCATGACTTTCGCTGTGCCAAATGTAAAACCAGAAGGGGGTGGCGAGGATGTCGAGATGAAGCGTGGAGCGAAACGCATCATCGCTTTCTTTTTGGCAACCATCGTTACTGCTGTCAGCTTCCACAACTTTCTGGGCATGCCTCCTGTGATCGGCATGTTAACCGGCCTGGCCTATCTCCAGTTCTTTGGCTTCTATCTGAAAAAGACCTTCCACAAGGAACACCCACAGTTCAGTAAAGCTGACCTTGTCGAAATGGAACACGATGGACAATTGGGCGACATGGTCTCCTTCGATGTCTTTAACAGAGTGGCTCGAGCAGAGTGGGATACCCTGCTTTTCTTCTATGGTGTGGTGCTATGTGTCGGTGGCCTTGGCTTTATCGGTTACCTGGCCGTCGCTTCTGAGGTGATGTATAACCAATGGGGTATGGCACTGGAGCTCTCGCAAGCGATGAATGAGACACCCGCCAATATCATGGTTGGCATATTGTCCGCCATTGTTGACAACATCCCTGTGATGTTCGCTGTACTGACTATGATGCCCGATATGTCCATGGGACAATGGTTACTGGTTACCCTGACCGCTGGTGTAGGTGGCTCGATGCTCTCAATTGGCTCAGCAGCAGGTGTCGCTCTGATGGGACAAGCACGCGAAAAATATACCTTTTTCGGTCATCTTAAGTGGATGCCTGTTATAGCTCTGGGATATGTTGCCAGTATCATGACCCATCTATGGGTTAATGCGGGCAGCTTTTAGTATTCTGTCAACCTAATAATATCGGTGTTA
>JAHXHU010000351.1 GCA_025656375.1 Candidatus Thiodiazotropha sp. (ex Ustalcina ferruginea)
GGTAATACCACCAAGTCGTTGACCAAGGGTTATGCCATCGGTTCAGCCGGCCTGGCTGCCCTGGTGTTGTTCGCCGATTATACCCACAGCCTGGAGAGCCATCTCGGTTCAGCCGTGAGCTTTGACCTTTCCAACCACATGGTACTGATTGGCCTGTTGATCGGTGGCCTGGTGCCCTTCCTGTTCGGTTCAATGGCCATGGAGGCAGTAGGTAGAGCAGCCGGTGGCATCGTCAACGAGGTACGCCGTCAGTTTCGCGAAAAACCCGGCATCATGGACCACAGTGAAAAGCCAGACTATGGTAATGCCGTGGACATGCTGACCAAGGCAGCCATCAAGGAGATGATTATTCCGTCCCTGCTGCCCATCGCTGTACCGCTGATTGTTGGCCTGTTCCTGGGTCCCCAGGCTCTGGGTGGCCTACTGATTGGCACCATCATTACCGGCCTGTTTGTCGCAGTCTCGATGACTGCCGGTGGTGGCGCTTGGGACAACGCCAAAAAATACATCGAGGATGGCAATTTCGGTGGCAAGGGCTCTGATGCCCACAAGGCCGCAGTAACCGGTGACACCGTCGGCGACCCCTACAAAGATACTGCCGGTCCAGCGATCAATCCGTTGATCAAGATCATCAACATTGTCGCATTGTTGATTGTACCTCTTCTGTAATCTGGCACCACAATAGAGAAAAGGGGGGCTTCGGCTCCCCTTTTTTATGACATTTGGAGCCGGCCTTCTCTCAAAACCCCTATTAATTTATGGTTTTATTGTTCACTGAGTGTACTCAAAGAGATCCATGGCTCCATCCAGACTCGAGTCTTCCATTGTTTCCGCGAAATAGGTCGTTAAACCATTTAACGACCAGTACAGGGACAATAGGAAAAAGCCAACATAGCATCCACTATCCCGCCAAATCAGAAACTATCGGGCTAGACACCCGAGCATGTTATACGTAATCTTCTTCCCTCGTGCGACTTCTGGCCATACAGCCGAACTCGAAAACCTCTGTTCATCCGCAAGGTAAAAATACTATGAATCTTGACCGCGTCTCTTCAGGGAATAATATTCCTGATGAAATCAATGTCATTATCGAAATTCCAGCCAATGCAGATCCGGTTAAATATGAAGTCGACAAAGAGACCGGCGCTATGTTCGTCGACCGCATACTGCGCACTGCCATGCACTATCCTGCCAACTATGGCTACATTCCCCACACGTTGTCGGATGATGGTGATCCCTGCGACGTGATAGTACCGACCGACTTCCCACTGATCCCTGGTTCAGTGATTCGCTGCCGCCCAATCGCAGTTCTCAAGATGACGGATGAATCCGGTGATGATGCGAAAGTGGTGGCTGTCCCGGTTAACAGCGTCTCAAGCCGCTGGGCAGGACATGCCTGAAGAACTGATGGAACGTATCGCTCACTTCTTTGAACACTATAAGGATCTGGATGAAGGTAAATGGGTACGTGTTCAAGGGTGGGACGGGACAGAAGCGGCTAAGCAGGAAGTCCGCAACTCCGTGCAAATGTATGTTGATGCTCCAGAAAAGCCTAATTTCTAAGTCATCAACCTACCTGTTAAGGATGACCTTATGTCTCACAATGGCAAACAAATGTGATTTATGAAAGTTTGTATTCTCTCTGACAGTCACGACCACATCCCATTGCTGGATGCCGCCGTTGAATCAGCTAAAGCTGAGGGTGCTGAAGCTGTGCTGCATTGTGGTGATGTGGTCGCTCCCAGCACGCTGTATTGCTTGGACAAACATAGTCTGCCGGTGCATGTCATACATGGTAACAATACAGGTGATCTCTATACCTTAGGCCGGCTGGCAAACAGAGATGAAAACCATATCCATTACCATGGTATGGATGCCGGGGTCGAACTGGCAGGACGCAATATTTTCCTGGTCCACTACCCACACTATGCCCGTGCCATGGCAGCAACCGGAGACTGGGATCTGGTCTGTTGTGGTCATAGCCACAAACTGAAATTCGAACGCCTGGTCAATATCAAAGGTAGTGTAACTCACCTGGTCAACCCGGGTACCATTGGTGGTGTCGGTAAATCGCCAGCAACTTATGTCATGGCTGACCTGGAAGAAATGACCTTTGAAGCAAGAGAAGTCTCAAAGCAGATTGAGCGAGATGCAGGCTACTAGGGCCTGTTAAGTTGACAGTAGATCCCTTGGATAGAGCACAAATGACTGAATTCACTCACTTCAATGCTGCCGGCGAAGCCCACATGGTCAATGTCGGCGACAAACCCCAAACAAAACGCAAGGCCGTCACTGAAGGCAGCATTTCCATGCAGGCCGAGACACTAATGATGATTCTGCAAGGTACCCACAAAAAAGGGGATGTACTGGGTGTCGCTCGCATTGCCGGGATAATGGCAGCCAAACGGGCACCGGACCTCATTCCACTCTGTCACCCCCTGTCTCTGACCAAGGTGGAGATCGATCTCTCCCCACAGGAATCAGACAACACGATTACATGCCGCTGTCATGTTGAGACCATCGGCCAGACAGGGGTTGAGATTGAGGCTCTGTGTGCCACCCAGATCACCCTGCTAACCATCTATGACATGTGTAAAGCCGTAGACCGGGGAATGACCATCAGTAACATACGTTTACTGGAGAAGAGTGGTGGTAAATCCGGTGTGTGGGAACGACTGGATTAAAGTTAACAAACAGCGTGCCGACCTATGTTGTACGGCTAAATGATCACTGTCACAATACGCACACGTCGTATTGACATATCACACCCACCATCATTGGCCGTAGGGAAACATTTATGGGTAAATTTGTAGAATGGTCTGACGCACTGAGTGTCGGTATCGAAGAGATTGATGAACAGCACAAAATGCTGGTAGATCTGGTCAATAAAATGCATGAGGCCATCCACCAACGTCATGGCAGCGATGTTGTAAAAGGCATCCCGGCTGACCTGGCTGAATATACCCACATTCATTTTGCGGTCGAAGAAAGCTTGATGCGCATCCTCAACTATCCCGGTTATGAACACCATAAGGAGTTGCTGCATTCTGTTTCCGATCTACAAGAGAAGGTTGCATCAGGCAAGACTGCAATAGGTTTTGAGCTGATGCCTTTCCTGAAAACTTGGCTGACCAAGGAAGACATGCAGTACACCGGTTTCTTCCTCAATGCGGGCGCACAAGCTAAATTGAGTAAAAAATCGTGGATCAAACGCCTCTGGGGTAGTTGACCCGAAGGACCGCCTCGCATAGGGTTCATGGCTCTTTAAAGTGAACGTTAGAAAGTCATGAATCCCTATTATCATCGGTCCCATTTTCTAAAAAGTGCGGCCCAACTCTCCCAATCACCTGCAGATAACGGTCTTGAAGTCGCCTTTGCCGGACGGTCAAACGCAGGCAAGTCGAGTGCCTTGAATACCCTGTGCAACCAAAAATCACTGGCTCGCACCAGTAAGACTCCCGGTCGCACCCAACTATTGAATTTCTTCACCCTGGATGACAACCGTCGTCTGGTTGATCTGCCAGGTTATGGCTATGCAAAAGTGGCCGAATCCATTAAACGACAGTGGCAGCAGACTTTGGCTAACTATATCGAGCATCGCCAATGCCTACAGGGTCTGGTCCTGCTGATGGATATTCGACACCCACTGACAGAGTTCGACATGCAGATGTTACAGTGGAATACCCACCATGGACTGCCAACGCACATCCTCCTGACCAAAGCCGATAAATTGAAAAGCGGTGCGGCTAAAAATGTCCTGTTAAAGGTTAAAAAAACGTTGAGCGATCATCCTGAGATCTCTGTACAACGCTTTTCTTCACTGAAAAAGCAAGGCATTGACGAATGTCACCAAGTGCTTGATATCTGGTTTGAGCTGGGTCGGCAAGAAACGCCAACGAAGTAGCGTGCAGAAGGGCCGCTCCCTACAACTGACAAAGTGGGTAGGTCATATGAGTGACGATAAGTCATTTCATCAATTCATTAGATTTGTCCGCAAATGAACGCGAATTAATGCAAACGTGAATATTTAATTCGTGTTTCTGCGTTCATCAGCTAGCGCCTAATTCCTATAACTAATTGATATTCACAAATAATGATCATTTAGCAGGTAAGATTTCATCCATCAGAATGTTACCGCCAGCTGTCATTTCAACCAGTAGAAGAAACCTTGATCCACGGTGGCTGAGGATGCCACCTATCGTCGGAATGACCCAGGACTTGAGCAGTGAAACCTGAGATAGTTAATACCAGATATTTGCGTAAATTCGCGTTCATTTGCGGACACTCATCTGAGATGTCGAATAATGTCGTTGAGTGTGTTCATTCCTACCCACTCGATCAGGGTAAGACTCAAAAAAAGAAAGCCCCTTCAGTCTAAGGGGAGAGACTGACGGGGCCGGATCTTCCCGGATGGGGTTACCGGGAAGGTTGGGTCGCAAAGGGAGGAAAAGCGACCCGTGCCGTACGACTTACAGACAGATAGACTGGCAAAAACGGGGAAAGTTCAGTGCGCTTCGTCCCAATTATCACCTACCCCCACCTCAACCAGCAGAGGCACTGCCAAGGTTGCCGCACTCTCCATATAATCCCGTAATTTTTGTGTCGCTTTAGCCACATACGTCGGTTCCACCTCTAGCACCAACTCATCATGAACCTGCATCAGCAAACGAGCCGGCGGAGCACTATTCTCAATCCAGCCATCCACAGCCAACATAGCTCGTTTAATGATATCTGCTGCACTCCCCTGCATGGGGGCGTTGATGGCCGTACGCTCTGCGGCCGTTTTGCGCTGGTGATTCCGTGCATTTATATCGGGC
>JAHXHU010000395.1 GCA_025656375.1 Candidatus Thiodiazotropha sp. (ex Ustalcina ferruginea)
GCGGGACTTCTTCATTGTAGATTCTCCTTTTCGTAATCATAATTGGAAAATTCTACTTTTGAACCCCGTTATTTTTTGGGGGGATTACCGGCATCCACTGAGTTGAACAGGCGATGGTGAAATACCTCTTCAGAACCACAGCCACATCAGTTGGAGGAAGTACCGCAAGTTTAAGGTAATCCATCGGGCACCAGCCGACATCCTCCTCAAAAATCCAACTGATTACTGGCTGCAAGAATGGCCTCCGGTCCCTGACCTGTACCCAGTCTGTAAGGCACTGTCTGTTCAAAAGGTACAGGCAGAATCAGTACATCGGCACTCTCTATTGTCGAATTGGGGAGTAAAAGAAATTGCATCACCGTCATTAATCTATAGAGCCCTCATCAGACAAACGCTGCTATGAACAACAGCTAGTCAATCCAAATGCGGGCATTTCGAAACAGACGTAGCCAGGGGGCATCCTCTTCCCAATCATCCGGGTGCCAGGAGTGTTGTATTGTACGGGTCACCCGCTCAGGATGAGGCATCATTATTGTCACCCGACCATCACTGTTGCAGAGCCCCGCAATGCCATCAGGGGACCCATTGGGATTGGCAGGATAGCGCGCGGCCAACTCTCCATTGTTTTCCAGATAACGAATCACCGTCAAGGGACGAGCTTGTGCCAGATGATCTTGATCGTGAAACTCGGCACGTCCTTCAGCATGAGCCACAGCAATCGGCAGTCTTGAGCCGCTCATTCCCCTCAGCAGGATCGATGGCGATTCATTGATCTCGACAGTGACGAAACGTGCTTCAAACTGTTCCGAACGGTTGCGTACAAAATGAGGCCAGTGATCGGCGCCAGGAATCAGTTGATGTAGATTTGATAGCATCTGGCAGCCGTTGCAAACACCAAGGGTAAAGGTATCCTGACGATTGAAAAAGGCTTCAAATTCATCCCTCGCCCGGCTATTGAACAAAGCCGATTTTGCCCAGCCTTCCCCGGCACCCAAGACGTCCCCATAGGAAAAACCGCCACAGGCTACCAGCCCCCTGAAATGACTCAGACTGGTTCTTCCCTCAATGATATCGGACATATGAACATCGACACACTCGAAACCCGCACGATGAAAAGCCGCCGCCATCTCCAGCTGTCCATTGACACCCTGCTCCCGCAAGATGGCCATCGGTGGTCGTACCCCAGTGACAATCATCGGTGATGAGATATCTTCATCCGGATCAAAGGTAAGTTGTATCTGGATGCCTGGATCCTGCGCAGCAATTCGGTTAAATTCCTCTTCGGCGCATGCCGGGTTGTCCCGCAAGGCCTGCATCTGACGGGTAGTCTCTGACCAAGCCTGCTGGAACTCCACACGACTAGCGCTCAGTACCGCTTTGCCTGCACGTAAAAACTCGATCCGGTCCTCACCGTTTAGGGTGCCAATGACATGACTGCAACGTCCCAGCCCGGCATCCCTTAGCATTTTCAACACCTCGTCGGTATCGCTATGGCGGACCTGAATCACCGCTCCCAGCTCCTCATTGAAGAGTGTAGACAGGTCATCTTCACCCAGGTCATCGATCTCCACAGTGACACCACAATGTCCGGCAAAGGCCATCTCACAGACAGTGGTGAAGAGCCCCCCGTCAGAACGATCATGATAGGCCAATAGCAGATTGCCACGACCGAGTTCTTGTATCAAACCAAAATAACGTCGTAGGGCTTCTGGGTCGTCCAGATCCGCTCCATGGTGTCCAATCTGTTTGTAGACTTGGGCAAGTGCTGTCGCACCCAATCGGTTCTTTCCCTTACCCAGATCGATAAGGATCAGATCCGAATCACCTACATTGCTCCTCAGAAAAGGTGTCAACGTTGTACGTACATCCGTCACAGGCGCAAAGGCGGAGATGATCAGTGATAAGGGTGCAGTCATGGCCCGTTCATCATCCTGCTCCTGCCAGACCGTTTTCATCGACATAGAGTCTTTACCGACAGGTATTGCAATACCGAGTACTGGACAGAGCTCCATCCCAACCGCTTTCACTGTTTCATAGAGCTTAACGTCCTCTCCAGGATGTCCGGCCGGTGCCATCCAATTGGCAGAGAGTTTGATATCCGACAGTTTGTCAATGCTTGCAGCCGCAATATTGGTTATCGCTTCGCCAATGGCCATGCGCCCGGAGGCGGGTGCATCCAACAATGCCAACGGAGTACGTTCACCCACTGCCATCGCCTCTCCTGTGTATCCCATAAGCCCCGATGCAGTAACCGCCAAATCCGAAACAGGCACCTGCCAAGGTCCCACCATCTGGTCACGGGTCACCATCCCGGTAATCGAGCGATCGCCGATACTGATCAGAAAGGTCTTGTTCGCCACAGTCGGCAATTTCAGTACCCGGAGCGCCGCCTGTTTGAGCTCGATGGAGGAGAAATCGAGTGCCTGCTTCTTGAAGGTCTTGCACCGCACTTCCCTTAACATGCGGGGTGGTTTACCAAACAGCAGATTCATTGGGATATCGATGGGATTGTTATCAAAATGGGCATCACCTAAAAACAGATGCTCCTCATCCGTCGCCTCTCCAACGATGGCGTAGGGACACCGTTCGCGCTCACAGATGAATTTAAAAGCCTCTAGCTTGTCCACGTCGATGGCCATCACATAGCGTTCCTGGGATTCATTGCACCAAATCTCCATCGGCGTCATACCCGGATCATCATTGGGAACTGTGCGTAATTCGAAACGTCCACCCAGTGCGGCATCGTGCACCAACTCCGGCAAGGCATTAGAGAGACCGCCGGCACCTACGTCGTGAATAAACAGGATGGGACTGGCATCACCTCTTGCCCAGCAGGCATCGATCACCTCTTGACAACGACGTTGCATTTCTGGATTGGAGCGCTGTACAGATGCGAAATCAAGATCCTCTGCGGAGGTGCCGCTGGCCATACTAGAGGCTGCCCCTCCTCCCAGACCAATCAACATGGCAGGACCGCCCAGCACCACCAAGGGAGAGCCCTTTGGGAAACTGCTCTTCTCAATATGCTCGGTACGAATATTACCCAAGCCACCTGCCAACATAATCGGCTTATGGTAACCCCGAAGCTCCATACCATCCGGGCCAGGCACTTCCGATTCGTAAGTGCGGAAGTAGCCACATAGATTCGGGCGACCGAATTCGTTATTGAATGATGCCGCGCCAATGGGTCCTTCGAGCATAATATCCAGTGCGGAAACAATGCGTCCTGGCTTACCGAAATCGACCTCCCAAGGCATCTCCCCGCCAGGGATCCGCAAATTGGAGACTGAGAAACCGCACAGTCCGGCCTTTGGCTTGGAGCCTTTCCCTGTCGCTCCCTCATCACGAATTTCACCACCTGAGCCGGTTGCCGCTCCTGGATCGGGTGAGATTGCGGTGGGATGGTTGTGGGTCTCCACTTTCATCAAGATATGTACATCTTCCTGACCAAAGCCGTAACTTTGGGATTGCGGATCAAGCACGAAACGCTCTGCACTCGGACCTCTGATAACGGCGGCATTATCCGTATAGGCAGACAACACATCATCCGGTGAGGCATTTGTTGTATTGCGGATCATATTGAAGAGTGAGTGAGGTTGCCGCTCTCCATCGATAATCCAGTCTGCATTGAAAATTTTGTGTCTGCAGTGCTCAGAATTCGCCTGTGCAAACATCATCAATTCCACATCAGTGGGGTTTCGTTGCAGGGATTGAAAGCTCTCCACCAGGTATTCAATCTCGTCATCAGACAGGGCAAGACCCAAGCCTGTATTGGCACTCTTTAACGCAGCAACCCCACCCCCCAGAATGTCGACCTGTATATAGGGTGCAGGCTCGGCGCGACTAAACAGACAAGCAGCATCTTCCGCATCGGCCAATACTGTCTCGGTCATGCGGTCATGCAGCAGGCCTGATGCGGTGAAATAGAGATCACTATCGAGCTCCTTTCCATCGACGGTCAGATAGTAGGCCACTCCCCGTTCAAGCCGATTCACCTTCTGCAACCCACAATGATGTGCGATATCAGTGGCCTTTGTCGACCAGGGCGATAGGGTTCCAGAGCGAGGAACCACCAGTATCAGCGTCCCATCATGCTCCATCGCGGGCATTGCAGGCCCATAGCGCAGAAGATTGTCGAGTATGGCGCGATCCTGCTTATTGAGCGATTGGTTTATATCAGCAAAATGGAGATACTCCGCAACAACTTTCACCGGGAGTTTCAGTAGATCGGAGAGACGTTGGGCAAGTTTGTTGAGACGAAAATCTGAGAGTGCTGGCGCGCCACGGAGAATCAACATTGTTGAGCCTTTATCCTACAGGTGGAAAAAGCTCAATGATACTCGAAAAAAAGGTCATGAACCCGCATTGAAATTGAAATATTAAATTACTTTACAACCTGCTGCTTTTCTGGGGAGATTGATTTTTCTCAATGCAACTGAATCCTGACGATGGTGGAATAGCGCCAAGTCAGCCGGAACAGCCTTGTTGCGGTGGCTTAATCTCCTCCATCCTCCTTTGGTATAGCCGTTTCGACAACATGTCGGAGCGGTTTTTTTTATTCAGGATTATCCATACAGTCAGGTATGACAGGTGGGTGAAGCGAGTGAACGCTACAACTACCCTCTTTTCTCCTAAATCTATACCTAATTATTAATCTAGTGTAGTGTCCTAAACATATTATCCATTTTGCAATACAACCTTGGCTCGCCCCACTTTTTCCAGTATCTGATCAACGCTTTTAGT
>JAHXHU010000045.1 GCA_025656375.1 Candidatus Thiodiazotropha sp. (ex Ustalcina ferruginea)
GAGGACTAAGTTAATGCCCCTCTGAAAGCCATGACTGGCGCGGGCTACGGTAGATTATGTCTTTTTAGGAGGGAAAATCCCCAGAACCCCATTATGGGCAGATACCCTACTTTATTGGGGTAGCAGTTACCCCCATACACAGGGCGAAGATAGCTT
Organism: Candidatus Thiodiazotropha sp. (ex Ustalcina ferruginea); assembly: GCA_025656375.1. Classification (GTDB taxonomy): domain Bacteria; phylum Pseudomonadota; class Gammaproteobacteria; order Chromatiales; family Chromatiaceae; genus Thiodiazotropha. The sequence continues at coordinate 157 of JAHXHU010000045.1, forward strand.
TTAACCTGAATATAAGCGGCAATGGAACGTCATAAAAATTAACACTTTGAGCTGGACTGACCGACTACAGATCGGAGACCATTTGAGATCTATTCGATCGTTTGGACTGAATCGGATACTGAGACAATATTTTTATATTTCAAACCTTCACAGGTAATTAAACCAAATCAGATGACCCAGCTTCCCATCATTGCAGCCATTCTGAAATTTGCAGATAAACTCAGGTTTCGTCAGCTATTTCTCCTGACTGCCAGCCTGTTCGTCATCGATTTGTTGATTCCGGATCTGATTCCATTTGTCGATGAACTACTCCTCGGGCTTTTGACCCTCCTATTTGGCTCATGGCGAAAATCAAAACCGGTAGAAGCAAAGGTTATTGAACATACAAAAGAGGGTCCACCATGAACACTGCATCACACGGTAGACAGATAAATACTCACTGCAGCGTTAAGATAGCAATGAGTTACTCAATTCCGGGTCAGTTAAAACTGGCCTGCCTTATAACGTTGCTCCTGGTTTTTTCCGGCTGTGCAAGCCTGCAACACCAGGAAGAGAGAATCAAGGTAACAATCGCTGATTTAAGTCCATTGCAATCAACTCTCATGGAACAACGATTCCTGGTGAAAATCCGCCTCCAAAACCGATCCAAGGAGGTGCTGAATATTGACGGCATGAGTTTCGACCTGGATCTCAATGGAAAGAATTTCGCCTCGGGAGTCAGCAGTCAGGCAGCAACGATTCCTGGATTTAGTGAATCGATGCTTGAGGTAAAAATCAGTAGCACAGTGTTTGGTCTGATAAGACAGCTTGATGCGTTACAGGGGCGTCAGGGAGAACCTTTTGAGTATCAAATCAGTGGCAATTTGAGTACACCGGACAGTCTGTTCACCTTACCCTTCAGCGAGAGTGGCGAGATAAATCTGCTACCTTCCGCAACACCATCGAGTAAAATCAAATAACCTCCTGGAACCAACCCGAATATAGGTTAGTAAGATATCCCCTATCTCCCAATGGCACTTACTTAAGAAGAAAAGCCGCAAATGGACGCTAATCACCGCAAATTTCCGCAATTGGCCTATACAAGGATAACGCTTATTTGGCGTTAATTCGCGGTGATTTGCGTTTATTTGCGGCAGATCTTCTCGGGTGAGTTTCTGAGGCACGGCTAATGACGATGCTCGAATCTCTTAAGTAAGTGCCATTCCCCTATGTCCATTAAATTGTATTGAAGGGGGGGTTATACTTGCCTTAAGAAGTCTGTTGGCTAATTAGCGATCCAACTGCTTGTGTTGGGTTCATAGTTTGAAACTCAGAAATAGATCTCAAACTCTTCAGGCTTCAAGGACTGGAGTTAGTTGTGTCCCCATCGAGCCCGGCTGAAAAAAGCGACATCACTCTGGAAGGCAGATCGCTAACCAAGATCTACCACACCGGAACGGTTGATGTACACGCCCTGCGTGGTGTGGACATACAACTCTATGAAGGTGAGCTGGTCGTGCTGCTCGGACCCTCGGGTAGTGGTAAATCGACCCTGCTGAATATCCTCGGTGGTCTCGACACACCGAGCAGCGGTCAGGTGCATTTTCGTGAGTTGGAGACTACTGCGGGTGACGAATCGATCCTGACCCGCTATCGGCGGGATCATGTCGGTTTCGTGTTCCAGTTCTATAACCTGACCCCCAGCCTGACAGCACGCGAGAATGTCGCCCTGGTCACCGAGATTGCAGTCGATCCGATGGACCCGGCAGAGGCCCTGTCAATGGTTGGATTAGGTGAGCGCATTGACCACTTCCCTGCGCAACTTTCCGGCGGCGAGCAACAGCGTATCGCCATCGCGCGGGCCATCGCAAAACGACCGGATATCTTACTCTGCGATGAACCCACCGGTGCCTTGGACAGCCATACAGGCATCCTGGTTCTGGAGGCGATTGAACGGGTCAACAAGGAGCTGGGCACCACCACAGCAGTGATCACTCACAATACCGTTATCGGTAATATGGCAGACCGGGTTCTCCACTTTGGAGATGGTCAGGTCGTCGACAGCAAGCGCAATACCCGTCGTCAACCAGCACGGGAATTGAGTTGGTAACCGATGCGTGCGCTCAATCTAAAACTGATCCGCAATCTTTGGAAACTGGGGGGTCAGGTATTGGCCATCGCGGTAGTGATCGCCTCCGGTGTTGCGGTGCTGGTGATGTCCCTGTCGGCCCTTCAGGCTCTACAGGATACTGCAGCCGCTTACTATGAGCGCCAGCGGTTCGCGGATGTATTCACCAATGTAAAGCGTGCCCCCCGCAGGCTTGTTGAACGCATCAGCGCCATCCCCGGTGTGCGCTCTGTGGAAGTGCGTATCAAGCAGGTGGCCACCCTGTCGATCGAGGGCTTTGAGGAGCCGGTGATCGGTCAACTGGTCTCCATACCGGAGCAGGGAGAACCGCGTCTCAACCGGCTGGTTTTGCGCAGCGGCCGTCTGGTGGCACTCGGCCATCCCGATGAAGTGGTATTGAGCGAACCGTTTGCCGAGGCACACGGACTGCAGCCTGGCGATCAACTGAAGGCGCTGATGAATGGCAATCAACGCACCCTGACAGTGGTCGGCATCGCCCTTTCACCGGAGTTCATCTACGCCATCGGACCGGGTGCGCTGATCCCGGATGACCTGCGCTTCGGAGTGATGTGGATGGGTGACGAGGCACTGGCCGCGGCCTATGATCTGGATGGTGCCTTCAATGACCTGAGCCTCGGGCTGCTGCACGGCACCAATCCTGAACTTGTCATCGAACATATCGACCGCCTGTTAGAGCGTTATGGCAGCAGCGGTGCGATCGCGCGCAAGGACCAGATCTCCAACTGGTTTCTGATGAATGAGATTGAGCAGCTGAAGACCATGTCGACGATACTGCCAACCATTTTCCTGGCGGTAGCCGCCTTTCTCAGTAACATGGTTTTGAGTCGATTGATCGCCACGGACCGCAGCGAAATCGGCCTGATGAAGGCATTTGGCTACAGCAACTGGCAGGTGGCCTGGCACTACACCAAGCAGGTGATGGCAATGACCAGTGTGGGTATCCTGCTGGGATGGCTGCTCGGTGCCTGGCTGGGGCGGGTCAATACCGAAATTTATGCGGATCTCTTCCGCTTTCCGCTGTTGATATTCCGTCCGGATGCGGGGGTCTTCGCGCTTGGGGCGATTGTCAGTCTGATCGCAGCCCTGCCCGGCAGTCTGGGCTCAGTGAGAAGGGCTGCAGCACTGCCGCCTGCTGAAGCGATGCGGCCGCCTGCACCACCCATGTTCCGCAAGACAGGGCTTTCCCGGAGCCGTGTGGCGCACTGGCTGGATCAGCCGACCCGGATTATCCTGAGACAGATATTCCGCTCCCCCTTACGCGCCCTGCTCACCAGTTTCGGCATAGCCCTATCGGTGGCCGTGATGGTGATGGCTTTGCAGTGGATCGACTCGATCGAGAAGATCGTTCAGGTCTATTTTTACGATGCTCAGCGTCAGAACATGATGGTGGGTCTGGTGGAGACGCAATCGGATACGACCTTGGAGGCGTTCCGGCGCATGCCCGGTGTGCTGGCTGTCGAGGCGATGCGTTTCGTCAGTGCCAACCTCAGTGCCGGCAACCGCAGCCACCGGGGTTCCATCGAGGGCATATCGTCCAGCCCCGAACTCCAACGAGTCTACGATGCCAGTGGAGCGGTGCTGGAGGTTCCAGCGGATGGGCTGATCCTCTCGACCAAACTGGCAGACAAGCTGGGGGTAGGCATCGGTGAGTCTGTCTGGGTTGAGGTACTGGAGGATCAACGACCGGTACGCAAACTACCGGTGGTGGCATTGTTCGAGACCTATATGGGCATGCCGGCCTATATGAATATCGATGCCTTCAACCGCATGATGGGACAGCGCCCCAGCCTGGAAGCGGTTAATCTGCTGGTCGACAAAAGTCAGCTTTCACGTCTCTATCAACGTCTGAAATCGATCCCCAAAGTCTCTTCGGTAGTGCTCAACGACACCATGGGCGAAACCCTGATGATCTACATCAGCTTCTTTGCCGCCTTCGCCGGTGCGCTGGGCTTTGGCGTTGTCTACAACAGTACCCGCATGCCCTCTCGGAACGGGGACGTGAACTTGCCACGTTAAGAGTGCTGGGCTTCCATCGCGGTGAGATATCCTACATCCTGCTGGGCGAGGCAGCCCTGCTGATCCTGGTCGGTCTGCCGTTAGGTTGTTTTGTCGGGCACGGCCTGGGCTGGCTGATGACCGGCGCCATGGACTCGGAACTCTATCGTATCCCACTGGTGATCAAAGCCGCCACCGATGCCACCACGGTGCTGGTCACACTGGGTGCGACGGCCTTCTCAGCCGCTGTGGTCAGACGGCGGCTGGACTATCTCGATCTGATTGCTGTACTCAAGACACGCGAGTGAATGCCATGAACGCACACTGGAAACGCATCCTGCTCTGGAGCCTGTTGGGCCTGATCCTGCTAGTGTAGTGTCCTAAACATATCATCCATTTTGCAATACAACCTTGGCTCGCCCCACTTTTTCCAGTATCTGATCAACGCTTTTAGTCC
>JAHXHU010000100.1 GCA_025656375.1 Candidatus Thiodiazotropha sp. (ex Ustalcina ferruginea)
GGTGTGCGCCCTATGGTGGAGGGGGATACCCGCTACCTGCTTGAGGTGCATCTGTTCGATTTCGATCGAAGCGTCTACGGCGAACATGTTACCGTAGAGTTTGTTCAAAAGTTACGGGATGAACAGCGCTTTGCCTCCTTTGAAATGCTGCGACAGCAGATTTGGCGGGATGCGGATCAGGCCAGAGCCATATTGGGCGTGACCCTCTCTTCTTGAACTGATCTTGATAAATAGCCTGGTCGGATAGGTAATGTCCGTCCGGAAACGCTTAGTTCAATACGGCTGACAGTTGTATTTCTCCATCGCCTCAACAACACACCCCAAGGGCACTTCCTTCGGGGCGCACCCCTATGTTGATAAGGCTGGCACGATATCCTGCCGTTGCTGTGAACGGCGACTGCCAGCCACCAGGATAAGATGGCTTTGGAAGTGCGGGTTTCCCGGTTAAGAACTCGTCTGGAGTTGGTGGGCCTGGTGTAATCCGTTCATTCAAGATTGGGGAAGTACCCGTTGATCATGATGGTGATTACGCCAGGTAATTGTGTATGTCGATGTGTATAATGTAGCTTTGCATTGATTGGAGCACTTTTTTTATGTCAGCAACAGCGGAAAACTTGATTCGAAAACAAATCATGCTTTCGGCAGACAATATAGAAAAGTTGGATCAGCTATCGAAGGTTCGCGGTACATCTGCCGCTGAGATCGTGCGACTGTCAATTGATTCCTATGATCCAGACTCGAATGATATTGAAGAAAGTGAATTGATGGAATTGGTGTCTGAGCGACTTCAAGAGGCTATCCATGAAACCGCTAAAACACGGAAACGGCTAAATAAGGCACTCAAGACGTTGAAATTGAAAGGGATTAAGTAATGTCTGGATTTAAAGACATGCTGTTGGATGTATTAAAACTGACAGACGAAGTGAAGCGGATGAACAAGGACATCGAGCGTGTTGAGTCGGTCATGCTCGATGTTGACAGGCGCGTGGTTCGCCTGGAAACCATTGTAGATATAGCGAAAGCGCAAGGCGGCCCCAACCACAGCTTCCGAAGGAATAACCTCTATACAGAGGGTGTTAACAGGCCCTGAAACCAACATTTTACGGGATTCGATCCCTGTATGGCAATTAAAATCCAGGAAACTTTGCGCCTAACGCCGTTTTAAGTTTCAATACTCTACTTTTTTGCACCCTCAACAGGCAGCCGTCAGTGAGCGATTACAAGCAGACCCTTAATCTCCCTAAAACCGATTTTCCGATGCGGGGCAACTTGGCTCAACGTGAGCCGGAGATGCTGAAAAAGTGGCAACAGAGCAATCTTTACAAAAAGGTGCGCGAGATCAGTGCCGGTCGGCCGACCTTTATCCTGCATGATGGACCTCCCTACGCCAACGGCGATATCCATATCGGCCATGCGGTGAACAAGATCCTGAAGGATGTCATTGTCAAAAGTCGCACCCTGGATGGCTTCGATGCTCCCTATGTGCCTGGCTGGGACTGTCACGGCCTGCCCATTGAGTTGCAGGTGGAGAAGAAGATCGGCAAGCCCGGTAAAAAGGTGACCAATGGACGGTTTCGTAAAGCCTGCCGTGAGTACGCCGCCAAGCAGGTGAATGGCCAACGGGAAGATTTCAAGCGTCTTGGTGTGATGGGTGACTGGGATAACCCCTATCTCACCATGGACCACCAATTTGAGGCTGACATCATCCGCTCCCTTGGTAAGATCGTCGCCAATAATCATGTGCAGAAGGGGTACAAACCGGTTCACTGGTGTACCGACTGCGGTTCCGCACTGGCCGAGGCCGAGGTGGAGTATCAGGACAAGGATTCTTTCGCCATCGATGTACGATTTTACGTGATCGATGAGTCGGCGGTGATGGCCCGTTGTCATCACGTACCCGAAGGGGGTGGCGAAGGGCCTCTATCGATGGTGATCTGGACCACCACTCCCTGGACATTGCCTGCCAACCAGGCGGTAGCGCTGAATCCATCCTTGGAATATGCGATCGTGGAGTTCGTGGGTAAGCATGGCAAAGAGCGGATGGTCGTTGCCGATGCGATGCTCAAGGATGTGATGGACCGCTATGGAATCGAGCACTATCACGTGGTGGGTTATGCCAAGGGAGAGGCGTTCGAGGGACTGCTGTTACAACACCCATTCTATGATCGACAGATCCCTGTCATCCTCGGTGAGCACGTCACACTGGAAACGGGTACCGGTGCAGTCCATACAGCCCCTGGCCATGGTATGGATGACTATTTGGTCGGAGTCCGTTACAACTTACCTGTCGACAACCCGGTGGGTAGCAATGGCTGTTTTGTCGAAGGTACCGATTTATTTGCCGGTCAGCATGTGATATCTGCTAATGAGCAGGTGATCGAGGTATTGAAACAACGGGGCACCCTGATACATGAAGAGCGCCTGCGCCACAGCTATCCTCACTGTTGGCGCCATAAGACGCCGATTATCTTTCGTGCCACCCCGCAATGGTTCATCAGTATGGATCAGAATGGTCTGCGTCAGGCTGCCTTGAGCGAGATCGACAAGGTAAAGTGGATGCCCGATTGGGGCGAGGCACGGATCAAAGGTATGGTGGAGAACCGTCCCGACTGGTGTATCTCCCGCCAACGTACCTGGGGTGTTCCGATCACCTTGTTCATCGACAAACAGACCAGTGAACTCCATCCGCAGACACCCGTGCTGATTGAGCAGGTCGCGAAAATGGTTGAGGAAGAGGGCTTTGAGGCCTGGTTCAACCTGCAACCGGAAACCCTGTTAGGGGATGCGGCAGAAGCGTATGAAAAGGTCACCGATACCCTCGATGTCTGGTTTGATTCCGGTGTTTCACACCACTGTGTGGTGGATTCCCGCGAGGGATTGAGCTTTCCCGCCGATCTTTATCTTGAAGGTTCAGACCAGCATCGCGGTTGGTTCCAATCCTCACTGATGACCTCGGTGGCGATGAATGGTTGCGCCCCCTATAAGGGTGTGCTGACCCATGGCTTTACTGTGGATGCCGAAGGGCGAAAGATGTCCAAGTCCCTGGGCAATGTGGTTGCACCACAGAAAGTGCTCAAGACATTGGGCGCCGATATCATCCGTCTGTGGGTGGCAGCCACCGATTATCGTAATGAAATGAGTGTCTCCGAGGAGATTCTGAAGCGTACCGCTGACGCCTACCGACGTATCCGAAATACAGCGCGTTTCCTGCTTTCCAATCTGAATGGTTTCGAGCCAGCGCAGAATTTGGTTGAACCCTCACAGATGATCGAACTCGATCGTTGGGCAGTGGATCGTACCCTGCAGCTGCAAGAGGAGATCATCGACGCTTATGCCAACTACCAGTTCCATCTGATCTACCAGAAGATTCATAACTTCTGTGGTAATGAACTGGGTGGTTTCTATCTAGACATTATTAAGGATAGGCAGTACACCACTCAGGCGGACAGTCTGCCGCGTCGCTCCTGCCAGACCGCCATGTATCACATCATCGAGGCGATGGTACGCTGGTTGTCGCCTATTCTCAGTTTTACCGCCGATGAGATCTGGCAGTCGATGCCGGGTGAACGGGGTGAGAGCGTCTTCCTCGAACAGTGGTACAGCGGTCTCTACCCACTCGATCCTGATGATCGCTTTGACCGTGATTTCTGGGAACGGGGCATCAGTGTGCGTGAAGCGGTTGGTAAGGCGATGGAGTCGTTTCGTGCCGAAGGCAACTCATCATTGGATGCAGAGGTGGCTATCTACTGTAGAGATGAACTGAAGGTCCCGCTTGAGCAGCTGGAGGACGAGTTGCGATTTGTACTGATTACGTCCGATGTGCAGGTCCATGGATTGGCAGAAAAACCAGCCGATGCAGACCTGGATGAGGAGATGGGGTTAGCCTTCCAGGTTGATGCCTCAAGCCACGGAAAATGTGTCCGTTGTTGGCATCACCGTGAGGATGTCGGTGCCAATGATGAACATCCTGAACTCTGTGGCCGTTGTGTGGAAAATGTGGCAGGTAAGGGTGAAGCACGTCGTTTCGCCTGAATGGATTCTAAGATGATGATACGCTGGCTTTGGCTTTCCTTGATGGTGATTCTGCTGGATCAGGCCAGTAAGCAGTTTGCCGAGTCCATGTTAACCGTTTATGAATCGGTTACTGTGTTGCCGTTTTTTGATCTTACCTTGCTCTATAACAAAGGTGCTGCATTTAGTTTTCTCAGCGACCAGGGTGGTTGGCAACGCTGGTTCTTTATTATCCTGGCTATCGGTGTAACGATTGTGCTGATTGGCTGGTTATGGCGTCTGAAGCGTAAAGAACAGTGGATTGCTGTGGCCCTCTCTCTGATTATCGGTGGCGCTATCGGCAATGTAATAGATCGCATCCTGTTTGGTCAGGTCATCGACTTCCTGCATTTTCACTATCAGGGGCACTATTGGCCGGCGTTTAACGTTGCCGATTCAGCCATCACCGTTGGCGTGGCAATCATGCTTTTCGATGCCCTGGTTTTGGCTAAAAAGCGTGCGTAAATATTCTGGACCCTAAATATTCATCTCTACGAAATTGTTCCGGGGTTTCTGGCCTCAATGCTGAGGATTGGGTAAGTTAAGGATCGCCCCTAAAGGGCTGATTACTGAAGAGCCGGATCGATTGAGTACATGGGTGTAGATC
>JAHXHU010000069.1 GCA_025656375.1 Candidatus Thiodiazotropha sp. (ex Ustalcina ferruginea)
TCATCTTGCCGCAATCATTGACGATGCCGTAATCCAGTATCTTTACCTGCCCGGTATGAGGATCGATCTCCACCACTGCCAAATGGGTCTGCATAGCATAGGTCAGGGTCAGATTTCCAAACTTGGATTCCGGATCAGGCACCTCGAAGGGTGGTCGATAGGTATAGCGACAGTTGAGGTTGAGACTGCGCAAAGCTTGTGGAAGGCGGGCACTGTTGGCATTGACCAGATTTGATAACGCCCAGAAGTTAATACCCCGGTCGGTACCATTGACCCTTACCTCCGGTCCCATATCACCAAGACCAAACTCCAGATCATCCTCGGCTGCTTCCAATGAAAATGCAGCCAGTTCCTTCAGTTCCTTCTTAAGCATCTCCGTGGCGCCATGCACAGCAGACAATCCAGTGACTGCAAACTGGCTGGCATAGGTGCCGCATTGGCCGGAGTGGACGTTACGCGCGGTATCGAAACCAACTGCCACGTTGACCATTTCCGGGGTAATGCCAAGCTCTTCCGCCACCACCTGGGAAACCACGGTTTCATGTCCCTGACCATGAGGAAAGCTGCCGACCGCCACACTGATCGAACCGTCGATATCGAGCTTGATCATGGCCGGAACAGCATTGCCTGAAAACGGTGAGTCGGGATTGACAATAACCGATTGCCCAAAATTATTGGTACCCGAATCCAAGGTGGTTCCGATGCCAATACCCATCAGACGGCCTTCCTTCTTTGCCTTTGCTCTCTTTTGCTGCCACTCATCCCAGCCAATCAAATCTTTGGCTTTGTTGAGTAAGGCTACAAAATCCCCAGAATCGTAAATACAGCCGTTCGGCGTCTCGTAGGGAAAATCCCTGATGTAGTTGCGCAACCGCATTTCATCAGCAGGGATATCCAGCTTATGTGCACATATATCGACTACCCGTTCCATAAACCACATATGGGGTAATCGGGAATAACCCCGGTTAGGTGCAGCGGGACCCTTGTTGGTTACCACCTGGGAAAAGTCGATACGCATATTGCGCAGCTTATAGGCAGCCGGCAATACCTGAGACCAGATCACACAGCCTAGGGGCTCGTATCGGGGATAGGCGCCACAATCATCCACATGGCGGGACTTGATTGCGGTTATCACCCCACTCTCATCGAGTGCGACTTCGGTATCGAAATAGCTCCGTTCGCTGCCTTGACTCCCGGCCTGCATATGTTCGCTACGGGTCTCAACCCACTTTACAGGTCGTCCACCGGTCTTACGGGATGCCAGCGCAGCCAGCGCCATGTAGGGATAGTTACCGATCTTATTGCCAAATGATCCGCCGATATCGTGGGTACGAAGGCGAATGTGGTCGGTGCCGATGCCCAGCTCCATGCTGATCATGGTGATCGGTATGGTCATGATGGTATTGGCCAGATAATCAATGCCACCCAGACAGTCATCCCAGGTTGCAACGACCGCATTGGGTTCCACCGCCGTACTCCCGAAACGATGAAAGTGCAGCTTGTCGATCTTGACGATGTGGGCGGCTTCGGAAAATGCCTTGTCCAGATCGCCATACTCGTAGACACCCTGCCAATCTATGTTGGTACCCATATCCTCATGTATCAGCACTTCATTCTGCAACGCTTGCTCGCAGGTGATGATGACATCGAGGGTCTCGTATTCCACTTCAACCAACTGAACCGCATCCTGGGCCAGACGCAGTGACTCCGCGACCACGGCGACGACCGGATCTCCTTGATAGCGCACCTTTCCCACTGCCAACGGATAGTCCTTGATCGCGTCACAGGGCTCTGGCCCGATTTGCAGAAAAGGCTGACACTGCTTGCTTATCTCATCCCCGCTCAGGGTGCAGATTACCCCGGGCAAGGCGTCAGCGGCCGACGTATCGATATTCAGAATCCTGGCATGGGCATAGGGTGAACGAACCAGTGCCATGTGCAGCGTACCACCAGGCTTATAGTCGTCGACAAACAGTCCACGCCCACGAATCAGACGATTGTCCTCCTTTCGACTGAGTGGCTTCTGTTGGCGATGTGCCCCAAGTGCCCGGGCTATCCGTTGTCTGGCCTCTTTCTGTACGGCCAACACCTCCTGGGGCTGTTGTGCCAGCGTCTCCCCACCTTGCGGGGCAGCGCTTTCCGGCTCCTCTTCAGCTGCTTGAGGCTCATCATCCTGGTGACGCAGTCTGCGTATGGAACGGGCCAGCCAGCATTCATGTTTGGGCCTCGACTTGGGTAGTTCGGCACCGGGTGTCAGACCTTCCTGGAGACTGCCGATCAATCGATTGATCTCTTTCTCCGCATAGCCCCTCAGGCCACCGCCAGCCAGAGAGAGAATCTTACCGACCAGTTGGGTCTCACCCATCCAATTGATGCGGGTGCCACCATTCGGCACCTCCTCTAAGTCGAAGGCGGAAATCATCTGATATGCGCCTTGCATGACCTTGCCCCGTCCAACATATCGGGCTCGCACAGGTGCATCGGCCTCTTCCAGCGTCAATTCCGTGGATGCTGTACCGCTGATCCTGCCGATACCCACCTTGATGCGCACTAAGGCGGTTCGGTCATCCTTCATCTCCATGCTATGAAAAGTGGGCAGCATAGGGGCGAATTTTCTTGGATCAGAGAGAATCTCAAAGACCTCGTTTCTGGGCAGGTCGACATCGAAGCTACCATCGAATTTCATTTCCATGGATCTAGCCCTCCTGCATCGTTTTAGCAGCGGCCTGCACTGCCTTTATGATATTTTGGTAACCCGTGCAACGACACAGATTTCCACCTAATTGTTTGCGGATCTCCTTCTCGGATGGGGTTTGATTTCCTGCCAATAACGCCAGTGATGACATCAACATACCGGGGGTGCAAAATCCGCATTGCAGACCATGATGCTGCGAGAAGGCCTGTTGTATCGGGTGCAGTTCATCGTTCTGCTCCAACCCTTCAACAGTGATCACCTCTCCACCATCTGCCTGTACAGCAAACAGGGTGCAGGATTTTATCGGCTCACCATCCAGGATCACTGTACAGGCACCGCAATAACTGGTGTCACAACCGATATGGGTGCCGGTAAGCCCCACCTCTTCCCGTATAAACTCCACCAGCAGCAGACGTGGCTCAACTTCACGTTGATAGCGACTCCCATTGATAGTGATCTCTACCGATACGGTTTGCGCCTCATCAGACATACTCAGGTCCCCCTTCGATTAGTTCCCCACCAGCACGTTCAATGGCGCGAAATGCGGCTTTTAAAAAAATCGACTTCAGCATGGCTCGTTTAAAATCGGATGAGCCCCGGGAATCGGCCGGTGGATCGGAGGCATCCAATAATATTTCGGCGGCCTGTTTAAGCAGATCAGCCGTGAGTGTCCTGCCCCGTAAAAAATTTTCAGCTTCAGCCGATATCACCGGTCGGGGTCCCGCTGCACCTAAAACCAGACTGACCTCCTCACAAACATTGTCCCCGGTAAGCGATAGCTGAACACCTGCAGAGGCCGCCGGATAGGCGGGTGCGGCTTTCTTGAAACCGATGTAGGCACCACCACTGTTGGATGCTGGTGCTTTAAAGCGTATTTCAGTCACCAGTTCAGCACCGATCAATGCCGTGGTATAGGAATCCTGGATAAACTCCCGAATGGGTACGGTACGACGCCCTTTTTCACCTTGACAGATAATCTCTGCATTGAGGACATGAAGCAGTGCAGGCCAATCACAACTCGGGTCTGCGGCACTGACCGATCCACCAATGGTTCCCATGGAGCGAACTTGCGCATCGGCAATGCCATTTGCACAGTCACCCAGTATAGGTACCACCTTAGAGATATCTGACTTGCCGATTCGTCCATGTGTCGCCAGCGCGCCAATACGTATGACGCCATCGTTATTGTCCATATAGTGGAGCGCCGGTAAGCGTGCGATATCCACCAGGTCCGATGGCTCATCCATACGAAGTTTGAGAATGGGTATGAGGGTCTGCCCACCAGCAAGCGGCTTGGCGGTGTCCCCTAATCCGGATAGCATTTCCACAGCCTCGCTCAGAGAAGCGGGACGATGGTAACGAAAAGGCGCTGGATACATGTTCTTCCCCGTGTTCGGGTGCTGAATATCAGTCAGAGCCAGAGTGCCGGTTATCCGGACGACCCTACTTAAGCATCAGCAAATTTATACAAACAGAGACGTGTAAAAAACTATTCCCAATCTTCACGACTCCAATCGTCAACCACCCATATCTACCATTGCGAAGCGCTCTACTCCGACTTTATTCAGGCTCAAATTCAATTGAAAGAAACTGCGCCGATCCGAGCTGAAGCTTGGTGATTGTTTTCAGGGCATCCTTGCCCTTTTTTGTGCTTATCATTCGAAATATTTGACAGCTAAACAGTCGAACAATTACGCACCATCAACGAAGCATCCTAGTTTTTAAGATAGCGCTGCCGGACAGATTCCAGCTCCTTCTGGAAGGTGCCGGAAGCCGCTTTTTGCAACACCGACTGATCAAACCATTTCTGTTCGAGCCAGTTGGTAAACATATACTCAATGTCACTGCTGTCCCATAAATACTTAACGAGAAAGGCCTGACCCCCCCTTGTTTTGATACAATGAAATCGCGACAAGTCATTGATCAACAAA
>JAHXHU010000299.1 GCA_025656375.1 Candidatus Thiodiazotropha sp. (ex Ustalcina ferruginea)
ATTAGGTGGAATCACCCCGATACAGAAGCTGGCTCAGACAGCTTAACAGTGACTACTTTTGAGTCCCATTATTAATGGGGAGATTACCGGTACGGTTAAACAGGACGGTATTGCTCCGCTTGCTGTTCGCAGTGTAATTGCGGCAATACTTGTGTTTAGCTTTTTTCAAGTTTTACCTCACTATCCGGTAGGCGTGTCCGAGGTGCACTTTATTCTTGGTGCGACGCTCTTTCTGATCTTTGGTGCTGGAGCTGCTGCTATAGGCTTGGCAATGGGTTTGCTGGTACAGGGGCTCCTTTTCGCGCCCACTGATTTACCTCAGTATGGTATGAACGTAACCAGCTTATTAGTACCACTGCTACTTGTCGATACACTGGCCCGTCGTGTCATTCCAGAAAAGACTGCCTACAAAGACGTAAAATATAAACAGGCCCTTGCGTTATCGACAGCCTACCAGGGTGGTGTCATAGCTTGGGTCGCTTTTTGGGCTTTTTACGGAAACGGATTCGGAGCAGAGAACCTCGCGCAGGTCGGTTCGTTTGGTGCTGCCTATGCGCTTGTTATCATTGTTGAACCACTTCTGGATATGGCCATTCTCGCCACAGCCAAATCGCTACATCAACTCAAAGACAGCAAGGTCTTCAATGCCCGTCTCTATCGGGCTGCTGCTTGATCTCAAGGTGAGGTCTCCGGAAAATCTACCGGAGACCTCATGATGACGTACTTGCTGCGTTCCTGTGGTGATTGCTATAGCTACGTTTTGAATATGCCTAATATTTAGACAGGCTGTTTTTTTCTGAGTCGTTTCAGAATGCAAAAGTCGTTATAGAACCGGAACATGATGCTGTTTATGTTCACAATATAACCCTGTTGATAATTAAAGTGGCAAAGTCAATGAATAAAGTTGAAATGAAAGATGCGATATCTGAGGCAAAATTCGAAAAAGATTTGAAGTGGAGTGATATTGCCGAGGTTGCAGGTCTATCTACCGAGTTTATCTGCTCTGCATGCTTAGGTATGAACCACTTGGATAAACAACAGGCAGATGCTGTTGCAGAATTACTGGGTCTTGGTAATGAAGTCTCGATGACACTGCAACGTTTTCCCAATAAAATCTGGAATCAAACAGTACCTACCGACCCAGTAGTATACCGCTGGTATGAGATTGTTGGTGTATATGGGGAGACGATCAAAGAGTTGATCCATGAAAAGTTTGGTGACGGTATCATGAGTGCTATCGACTTTACTATGGATATCGACAAGCAGGAAGATCCGAAAGGTGATCGGGTAGTGGTCACGCTGAATGGTAAGTTTCTACCTTACAAATCATGGTGATGGCTTAAGAAGAAGAATGCTGCATGCCTGCAACTTGCAGCTATTAGTCAGGCACAAAAAATAACAATCTAGCGAGGCAGATAGTGAAGCATGATTGCACGGGATCCACACCGTTTTGTCAATGAGCTTGATGAGGTTGCGATTGAACGCCTTATTTCGCGGCTTGAAAGCCGTGCCAAAGATAAAGTGTTCACAGGTTTAGTTGAAAAGTATGCAGCTCGGCTGACTCTGCCTCCATCTGCTCAAATGCTGGAAGTAGGCTGTGGTACAGGCGCAATGCTACGATTTCTCGCAAGCCGCAGCGGCTTTTCAGGCAAAGCAATTGGGGTTGATCAGAGTCTTCCTTTCGTTGAAGCCGCAAGTAAATTTGCACAGCTTGAAAACGTCAGTGACAAAATAGATTTTCATGTCGGTGACGCTCATAGGTTGGATTTTCCCCCTGCTACCTTCGATGTCGTAATCGCAAATACTCTGATCAGTCACGTCACTCAGCCTGCCACCGTGCTTGAAGAGATGGCCCGTGTTGTTCGCCCGGGTGGTACAGTAGCTATCTTTGATGGGGATTATGCCTCTTTGACATATGCCATACCCGATCATGATTTCGGCCACAAAATGGATGTCGCTTTAGCAAAGGCCTCATTTAATAACCCGCGTATTATGCGTGATTTACCCAGGCTGTTACCGGAATTCGGTCTCGAGGTGACAGATGCTTGGGGTGATGCAATAGTTGAGATCGGCAAGGGTAGCTATTTCAAGTCTTTTGCTGAGACCTACGCACCCTATGTGTCAAGTGCGGGTTTACTTTCTGAAGATGCAGTTAATAGCTGGTTGACTGTGCAGCGCCAGGCAATGGAAAACAGAACATTTTTTGCATCTTGTACCTATTACACCTATTTGGTACATCGAGTTTAAACTAGTTTGATCGTATGCTCGTCTCTGTCATGCATGAAGAGGGCCGTTTACTGATGGGTAATTACCCATTTTAAGAGTACATAGAAGGGAGACTGATGCAAACCAACTTCACGCAAAAACAACTGTCGGTACCTGCTATAGTCAGTTCTGATGTGGAGTTACGTGCTTGTCTTCAATGTGATTACTGCACGCCGAATTGTCCTACCTATCAACTGCTGGGTGATGAGTATGACAGCTCCCGTGGGCGCATCTATCTGATTAAGGAGTTGTTGGAGAGCGAAGGAGTACCGAAAGAGAAAACGGTCAAATATATCGACCAATGTCTCTCTTGTTTGGCTTGTATGTCCACCTGCCCGTCGAGCGTGCATTATTTACATCTATCGGATCATGCCCGTGAGACTATTGAGGGCAATCATCAGCGAAAATTGATAGATAGAATGCTACGTTGGATGTTGGCACAACTCCTTCCATATCCTGGCCGTTTTCGACTGGCTATGCGGGGTGCCCGTTTGATAAAGCCGTTTGCCATAGCCATGCCTCGTAAACTTCGCCCTATGTTGTCATTGACGCCTAACAGATTGCCATCTCCAAGCTTGAATGACAAACCGCAGGTATTTCCTGCGCTAGGAGAACGAAAGCGCCGTGTGGCACTGCTGGCAGGCTGTGCGCAACAGACGTTGAATGCGGATATCAATGATGCAACCATTCGAATTTTACGTCGCCACGGATGTGAAGTAGTGATTGCACAAGGTGCAGGTTGTTGCGGGGCGTTGACCCATCATATGGGTAAGAAGAAGGAGAGTCGTGCGGCGGCGGCAAGGAATATCAGCGCCTGGATGAAAGAGGTGGATGGTGCCGGCTTGGATGCGATTGTGATCAACACAAGTGGTTGCGGCACCGTGGTCAAGGACTATGGTTATATATTCCGAAATGATGTATTGGCAGAGGATGCTGCGACAGTTGCTTCGTTGGCTAAAGACATTACTGAATTACTGGCGGACATAGCCTTGGACTATAGGGTGAAACCCGGATTACGTGTTGCCTATCATGCCACCTGTTCCCTGCAATATGGACAGCGGATCAGATACAAGCCAAAGAAACTACTGAGAGCAGCTGGTTTTACTGTACTAGAACCGCGCGACTCCCATGCATGTTGTGGTGCTGCCGGGACCTATAATCTATTGCAATCCGAGATATCGGAGCAATTAAAGGCTCGTAAGGTTAAAACGCTGGAAGTGGGGGCGCCTGATGTAATCGCTGCAGGTAATATCGGATGCATGGTGCAGATAGCATCCGCTACAGGATTGCCGGTTGTACATACTGTGGAGTTACTGGATTGGGTGACAGGTGGCCCTGTGTCGCCTGTATTGCACGATGTGCGTAGGCTGGGCAGTGTAAAGGCCGCTGTATGATATGAGGATAGGTTAGCTTGGGGTAGGTCTACCTGGTGCGGCAGGGCCGCACCCTACATGTATACCTTACTTATGTCTTGATGTTTCGGTAGTGTGCTAGCCATGGCCATCCTCGTTTGGTGTGCAGACTTCTGACATCGGGCAGGGCCCTGTTCTTTTGACAGGCGTATCATGGCACCCATCAACCCCCCACTCAGCCGCTAGATCCTTGAAGGCCATGGAGGCCGGACTCTTGTACGCATCTTTGCGACAGATCAAAGTGATTGTGTGGTGGGGTAGTGCAGGTATCAGCATGACCGGATGAATCTCATGCTGCTGGCAGGCGATGGTGTTAGGAAGTATGGTAGCAAGCCTGCCAAGACGGAGCACTTCTATGATGGTACTGAGTGAATTGGTTTCAATCGCAATGTGCGGTGTGATGTCATGTTCCAGGCAATAGAGATCTATATGGCGTCGTAACGCAAAATCACTATTAAGTAGTACAAGCGGTTCCTGCTCAAATGCATGTTCGCTCAATGGCGTGTCTTGTCCGGCATAGTGATGCGCCTTGCCGACCGCAACATTGAGCGGATCGATGAACAATAGTTGCATTTCAATACCGCTGGAGCGCGCCTCACTCGAAAGAATATTGGTAAATGCAATACCTATGTCGATGTTGTCTTCAGCAACCCCCGTCTCAATGTCATCTTGAGGCATCTCCCGCGTACTTACTGTAATGCCTGGGTAGCGTGTATTGAAGTTGTCCTGTAGTGGGGCAGCCAGATAGTCAGTGATAGGCGTCATACCCAAGCGGAGCGAGCCACGACTTAGATCCTGTAATTCGTGGATAGCACGCTTTCCTGCATCCAGCTCACCTAAGGCACGGCGTGCATAGCCTAGTGTAGTGTCCTAAACATATTATCCATTTTGCAATACAACCTTGGCTCGCCCCACTTTTTCCAGTATCTGATCAACGCTTTTAGTC
>JAHXHU010000417.1 GCA_025656375.1 Candidatus Thiodiazotropha sp. (ex Ustalcina ferruginea)
CTGGCGCAAGGCACGGCGGGTCTACAGTCTCGCCTCACGGCTGCCGGGGACTAACCGCCTCGGCTTTCAGCCTTCCATGGCGCTCAGCGTACGATCGGACAGCCAACCACCCAGCGGCCGGATCAGAGCCCCTACCAGTGCTGACCATGCCTGAATCTGGAAATTGTGTGGCTAACAACATCGGAAAGCCGACAGCGAAGCCGATAAAAGAGCCAAAGGTGCCGGTGTAAAGCCAGCTTCCCAACCAGGCATGCTTTCGGTGGAAAACAGCGGCCTCTTCTGCAAAAGTGGCCTTGCTATGCCGAATGTTGTTCATACCGAACCAAACCGCGAGCGTAGAGAGCAGTATGAACGGTACCCAGATGTAGCCTGCGTTCTGCAGCCAGACCATTTTTTCCGTACCCCCTTCCATCATGGTCTGAGCCTCGCCCCCCATGAAGAAAAGTGCACCACCGTAGATCACCACTGGCACCACAACCTGGGCCACAGCCACACCCAGGTTACCGACACCGGCGTTAAACCCCAGAGCCGTCCCCTGCATCTTCTTGGGAAAGAAGAAGCTGATGTTGGCCATGCTCGAGGAGAAGTTGCCACCACCGAAGCCGCATAGCAGGGCAATCACTACGAATATGGCATAGTTGGTGTCGGGATTCTGAACGGCAATACTCATCCATAGGGAGGGGAGGAGCAGCGAAGCGGTACTGAATACAGCCCAGTTACGCCCCCCAAAGATGGGTACCACGAAAGAGTAGAGCAGTCGCAGGATAGCCCCCGACAATCCCGGCAATGCCGCCAGCTAGAAAAGCTCACTGGTAGTAAACTGGAAGCCGACTTTGGGCAACTCAACCACTACCACGCTCCAGACCACCCAGACTGAAAACGATAGCAGCAGCGCCGGCATGGAGATCCACAAATTACGATTGGCGATGGCACGGCCAGTCGTGTTCCAGAAGCCCTCGTCCTCCGGGCGCCAATCGGTGAGCCAGACCTTTCTCCTCCGCTGGACATCCACCAGGCCATCGCGAACCATTTCGTCACGCAGACCTTCGTTCTCCTGAAGAATAGCCTCACGCTCACCCTTGGCCGCCGCCCATGTCCAGATCATGACACCCGCCAGGACCATATACATCAACATGAAGCAACTGCTGCGCACACCCACCATATCGGCGGCGATACCGAACATAATGGGCAGGGAAAAACCGCCGAGGCCACCGATGGCCCCCACTAAACCACCCACTGAGCCCATGTTGGTGGGATAGTAGTCGGCCAGTTCGCGGTAGACGCTGGCCTTGCCAATACCCTGAGCGATACCCACAATGAAGATCAACACAGTGAACGTCACAATACCGACACCGAGGCTCACTGAAACATCACCCTCAATGCCATGGATAGTTAGTGTGGTTGGAGGATAGGAAACCAGGAACAGGCAGATGATGCTCACCCAGAACACCCACCAGGTCACGGTACTCCCACCCCACTTATCTGACATCCAACCACCCAGGGCGCGAATCAACCCGGAGGGTAGTGTAAAGAACATGGTGATTAAGGCGGCCTCTTTCAGACTGAGCCCATACTCACCTACATAGTACTTGGGTAGCCACAGCGCCAGAGCGACGAAACCACCAAAGACAAAATAATAGGCTAGTCCAAAGCGCCAGACCCGCGCTTCTGTGAGGGGAGCCAACTGTTGTGAGAGTGAAAAGGGGATCTTGGATTTTTTACGCTCTTCGTGGAGCGGGTCGGGATAGGTAGTGAACCAGAACAGGACAGCCATAACCAACATGGCGATAGAATAGATTTCCGGTACTGCCCGCCAACCGTATGCCACCAGGATGAGGGGTGCCACCAGATTAGTCACCGCCGCACCGGCATTGCCGGCGCCGAAGATTCCCATGGCGGTGCCTTGGCGTTCCTTCGGAAACCAGGCGGAGGTATAGGCGATGCCGATTGCAAAGGAACCTCCGGCGAGCCCCACAAACAGGCCAATGGCCAGGTACTGCCAATACTCTGTGGCAAAAGAGAGCCCGTAGGTGGGAATAGCCACCAGCAGCATCTGAATGAAATAGACGATACGTCCGCCAAAGCGGTCGGTCATCAGCCCCAGAGGTAAACGTACCAGGGAGCCGGTCAGGATCGGAGTGGCCACCAGCAGACCGAACTCGGTCTCGCTGAGAGACAACTCCTGTTTGATCTTGATGCCGATAACCGAAAACATGGTCCAGACCGCAAAGTTGACTGCGAAGGCAACCGTGTTCATGGTGAGAACCGACAGCTGTTTGGTTCTTTGCGTGGCCATATCGAGAACCTCTGGCAAGGAGTACAGCACCAATTTAATTGGGTCAGAAGGGACCTACAATTGACTGAAATCAATCCAGCTTTTGCTCCAGCCCCTTATCTAATCCTTTAGGAGTATCTGCCGTACCACTTGCAATGCATTGAAAAAAAAGATTATTCCTAATATCGTGGCAAGTATTCGCAATCGTGCCGCGATGTTGTCAACGCAGAAGGATTAATCCCACAAATATTTTGCTGGAATTGACGATGTGGCCGTTTGCCCAGCCTGTAACCGGTCAGAACACCACGCAGGCATTTCATTGACAACTCGCAGGTCTGCTCCATGTTTGGATACCTGAACCACTCACTCCTGCTTCGTGCCGGTCTGGCGATGGGATTGGTCACTGTTTTAGCGGTGGGTGGAATGGCCAGTGTGGTATTCGTGGCCCGTTCCACTCATGGTGAAGCTGCTGCGCTGAACCAGGCGGGCAGCCTGCGTATGCAGTCCTACCACATTGCAGCGGCACTGGAGTCAGAACACGACGGAGGACCCGGTCCATTTGGGGACATGAATCTGCTGACAGCGGAGTTTGAGCAACGCCTGACCAACCCACGCTTGACCGATGTCGTAAACACGACCAGCCGCAAGTCCATACAAGAGGTCTACCAGCTGATTATGGGTCGCTGGCAGGGAACAATCCTTCCCTTACTTCGTGATTACATGGAACAGGAAAATGATTCACTTGTGGAAGCATCATTTAATAAAACCCGCTTGGCCTTCCGTGGCATAGTCGGTGGGTTTGTAGCCGATATCGACAACCTGGTGCGACTGCTGGAGGAAGATGCCGAGTCACGCATACACATGTTGGGTCTGTTCCAGGGAATCAGTCTGTTTCTGACCCTGGCTGTAGCCATTGCCACCCTCTATCTGCTGCAAATCGATGTACTGGGTCCCTTGCACGAATTGCTCAATGCTGCAGAGCAAGCAGGAAGCGGCAATTTTACAGCCCGGGTAAGTCACACAGGGCCTGATGAGCTAGGCCGATTGGGTAGGACTTTCAATAACATGGCCACAGACCTGTCCAAGATGTATGGGGCACTTGAGGAACGGGTTGCCGAGAAAACCAGAAAATTAATGCAACGCAATCAATCACTGGAATTGCTCTACACCGCAACCCAGTATCTGACTGAGGCCCCGGTTTTCCGAGCAGACCTATCGTAAATTGCTGGACGATATCGGACAGGTGGTAGAGATCGACGGCATCACCCTGTGTCGGATGGATGAGAGAAAAAAACGTGCCCATCGGATAGCCTGCAATGGTCCGATACCGCCGATGTGTGAAAATGAAAACTGCAGCCTATGTCTGGGCAACGGGACAACGCAGCTGCTTGGAAACATGGAACATGGCGGTGCTCAAAATATTCTGTCAGTACCCGTTGGCGATAAAAAGAATAATAATGGCGTACTGCTTGTTGAAACAAAACCGGATAAAGAGCTGGAGTCCTGGCAGATCCAGCTTCTGGAAACACTCGGCAAACATATCGCTATCTCCGTGGACGTTACTCGCCGTGTTACCCAGCGTCGTCGTCTGGCACTCCTTGAGGAACGTAGCGTGATGGCTCGGGAACTACATGATTCTCTAGCGCAGTCCCTTACATATCTCAAAATACAAGTTACCCGCCTCTCAGTGATTACACGATCAGGGGCGGAGCGTAGCGCGGTAGAAGACGCCCTTCGCGAACTCAAGGAGGGGCTGGAATCAGCCTACCGCCAGTTACGTGAGCTACTCACCACTTTTCGCCTGCAGATGAATGGTAGCGGCCTTGGGCCGGCGCTGGCCAAAACGGTAGAGGAATTCAATGCACGAGGTAATTTGAATATTCAACTGGACAACCAGCTTAAGACCTCTCCATTCACTGTCAATGAGGAGATCCATGTACTACAAATCGTGCGTGAAGCGCTATCCAATGTCATTCACCACTCTAAAGCTACACAGGCCAGGGTCAGCCTGAGTTTCGGAGATGATAAGGGCATCCTGGTCAGTGTGGAAGACAACGGCATTGGCCTCCCGCTAAAAGCCAAACGTACCCACCACTATGGGCTCGCGATCATGCACGAACGTAGCAACACACTGCATGGCAATCTACGGATAGAACGGCAAGATCATGGAGGTACAAAGGTCAGTCTGAGGTTTCAGCCTGCAGCCACTCAGAAACAGTTCTCCTCACAGGAAGAACAGACGACATGAATCGGGTAGCCGGGGGTCTCTAACCCCCAGCCCCCACAACACCCTGCATGCGGCTCCGCACAGGGCGTTTCACTTGGAATGGTGAA
>JAHXHU010000060.1 GCA_025656375.1 Candidatus Thiodiazotropha sp. (ex Ustalcina ferruginea)
AAAGCCGCAAATGGACGCTAATCACCGCAAATTTCCGCAATTGGCCTATACAAGGAAAACTCTTATTTGGCGTTAATTCGCGGTGATTTGCGTTTATTTGCGGCAGATCTTCTCGGGTGTGTTTCTGAGACACGGCTAATGACGATGCTCGAATCTCTTAAGTAAGTGCCATTCCTGTCTACTCCATTTATGTCTGAAGGCATTACTAAAAAAAACAGGTAGATGTAGTGTGTAGCATTTGCTACAGAACTATGCCGATGGTTTTTGTAACGTGCGACAACTTGGTCCCTCAAAACCCTGAACCACTGTCATCAGGGATGCAGATGACAGGGTGAGAATATAGGGAGGATAGGAAATCGACATGAATAACGCGAGCGTCAATATTCTGGGTGTTGCAGTCATTACACTACTGGTTGGCTCTGGTGTGTTACTGACGATGGTGCGTTACGAGCTCGGTCCAAAGGGCAGGTTGGCCAGAGGTGGACAGTGGCTACTGGACACAGCATTGGGTACAGGTATCCTTGCCTTCGCTCTCAAACTGGTCATTATTCTTGCCATAGCAAATTACCCTGAGACCTTGGTAGAACCCCTGATCCGAAAAGATATTGTCGAGAGACCCGTGGCAGTAGCCGATCCACTTTATGGCATGACCGCTCCACAACGCTTTGTCTGGCAACCCTTGCCTATGGATAGTGAGTCAGCATCTACCGGATCGAATGCAACGACCGCTAATTTGACCTATGTCTGGGAAGCACTGCCGGAGCAGGTGCCTTCACCGGAGAACAACCCTGTTACCCCGGAAAAGGTAGCATTGGGGGAACGCCTGTTTTTTGATAAGAATCTCTCTCTCGATGGCACCCTATCCTGTAGTGCCTGTCACGATGTGATTGGTGGGAGTGGCGATGACAGTCGAGCAACGTCCATAGGCATTGATGGTCTGCAGGGAGTGCGTAACGCTCCAACAGTATGGAATACAGCTTTTCAGTCGGCATTATTCTGGGATGGACGGGCCGCTTCACTTGAGGAACAGGCAAAGGGACCATTGGTAAACCCCATTGAGATGGGCATGGTGTCGTTAACAGCGGTAGAGCAGCGGGTCCAACAGGATACAACCTATCACCTGGCGTTTGCACAAGCCTTCGGTATTGAACAGCCGATAACCATCGATCGTATAGCTGAGGCCATCGCTGCTTATGAGCGTACACTGATTACACCTGACACACCCTATGATCGATTTGTGCGTGGCGACCTCGATGCACTGAGTTCGGAGCAGCTTCGGGGTATGGCCTTGTTCCAGTCACAGGGTTGTGTCAGCTGTCATTTCGGACCCAACTTCAGTGATGCCAGCGTATTCGATTCCCGTGCACCGATGCGTATCTTTCCCATCTATCCCACCCCCTATGAGCAGCAATATGAGCTGATTCAGGATAGCGGCGCTGCCGGGGCAGGTAGTGGTCGTGGTAGTTGGCGAATCCCGTCGTTGCGAAATGTAGCACTCACCGGTCCATGGTTTCACAACGGCTCCGTCACCGACCTTGCAGAGGCGGTGCGTGTCATGTCCAGTGTACAGCTAGGACGAACCGGGCGTTATCTGCTGTGGGCCGATACGAACAAAGTGCTGACGCGGCTCGACCGTCCAGTACTGGATGAACATGAGGTGAATGATATCGTCGCTTTTCTGCATGCGCTTAGCAGCGAAAAGTTGGTCCAGCGCATCCATTTGTCAAAGGCACAGGATGGGGTGGCTAGTGTAAATAACTAGCCTTCGTCCAGGATCACATATTTCACTAATGCCACATCATCCCTGAAAAGGCAGGCTTCAGGTGGTATAGGAGGCTACCCGCTATCGTTACACCACACCCGGCAACTTTAGGGTAAGATGTCGTCACCTGGATCGGAGGGGTACCAGTGACTGATACATTGTTCAACCTTTCATCCGAGGGCATGAAGCTACTTGATGAGGGTATATTGCATAAACATTTCAAGAACCCGACATCTGTCATTCATAAAGGGCAGTGTGTCTCCGGTGCCTACCTGGTCAGTAAGGGTCGGTTGCGTGTATTTACCTTTACACCTCAAGGTAGTGAAGCAACCCTCTATTTCATACGGCCCGGCGAAACCTGTGTATTGCCGCTCAACTGCTTATTCAACGATCTACTTTACCCTGCCTGGGTCGAAACAGATGCTGATACAAGTGTAGATATCATCCCTGGTCCACTCTACCGACAGTTGTTCGAACGTGAAGCACCGATACAGGACCTGACGGTCAAGGCACTATCCGCTCTCGTATTCCGCCTCATGAATGAGCTGGAGCAGGTGCATGCCTGTAATCTGGATCAACGACTGGCTAATTTTATCTTGAGTAATGCCTCGGAAGAGGGGGTGCTGAAAATGACCCAGCAGGCACTGGCTGGTCACCTTGGGACAACTCGCAAGGTCATTGCCCTGCTTATGCAGGGTTTCGTTGCTGAAGGTGTTGTCTCTACCCGGCGTGGTGCAATCACCTTGACTGATGCAGCTAAGCTATCATTGATGGTTCAGCCAGCCATAAAGTAAAGTCTAGGGTAAAATCCAGGCTATACTGTAGACGTTGAGGGGTAGGCTGTGACTGATTGGGTAAACGGATTGGGTGATCAAATAGGGGATTATTCTTCGCACCTATTCAGGTACTGTGGAATGTGGTTCTGGTCTATCCATCAGGCATCATCATGAGTCGACAGCCCATGGAAACAGTCTATATTACCCGTTCTGTCCGAATCCCGGATCCGGTGAGAATCAGCCGTTATCGAAGAGCCCCGGAGCTTGGTCCAAGGATACTCTTCTTTAGTGGTGGAACCGCGCTGAACGATGTTAGCCGGGTTTTAAAAAACTACACACACAACTCGATTCATCTGGTCACCCCGTTTGATTCCGGCGGTAGCTCTGCCAAGTTACGCAAGGCCTTTGCGATGCCCTCGATCGGTGACTTGCGCAGCCGCCTGATTGCACTGGCTGACGAAACGGTAACAGGGCATCCAGAGATATATAACCTGTTTACCTATCGCTTTCCCGACAAGGCGAGAAAGGGACAGTTGCTGGATCACCTTGAATCCATGATTCGTGGCAGGCACCCGCTTGTGGATCCGGTGCTCAATCCGATGCGCCGTATTATTCGTAATCAACTGGGTTATTTTTATGACGCAATGCCGGCCAAATTCGATCTGCGTGGCGCCAGTATCGGCAACCTGATTTTGACCGGTGGCTACCTCAACAATCATGAACATCTCGATCCGATCATTTTTCTGTTTGAGAAATTGGTTTGCGTGCGAGGTATTGTGCGTGCGGTGGTGAATGATAATTATCACCTGACTGCGGAACTCAAGGATGGCAGCCGCATTATCGGCCAACATCGGCTGACCGGGAAAGAGGTCGATCCACTTACATCAGCAGTGGACCGACTCTCTGTTTCTAAGCGACTGGACAAATATATTTCCGTAAAACCACAGCTACGAAAAAAGAATCATAAGCTTATTCAGCAGGCAGAATTGATCTGCTATCCGCCGGGCAGTTTCTACTCCAGTATGGTGGCCAACCTGCTTCCTCAGGGTGTTGCTGCCTCGATAGCAGCGAATGATTGTCCGAAGGTCTATATCCCTAATCTGGGTTCAGATCCGGAACAGGTAGGGATGACACTGAACGATTCATTACAAAAACTGATGACCTATCTGAAAGATGATGCACCGAAAAGCTGTACACCTGAAAGACTGTTGAACTTCGTGCTGCTGGACAAAAGAAACGGGAGCTATCCCTCCAAGTTATCGGCAAAGCTTGTTCGTGAATTGAACATTCAGGTCATCGATGTGCCCCTGATCAGTAAGCGAAGCGCCCCCTTTTACGATTCCAAGATGCTGGTTTCTGCGTTACTCTCACTGACCTGATGGTTGCTTTCCTTTAAAGATAGACAAAAAAGCCGTTTTACACTTCAGGCTCTTCTCCCGAGCAAGTGGTTAAGAACGGTTACATACTGCGGTTTTATTCAACAACTCTGTTGAGTGTCCGCAAATGAACGCAAATGTTCTGTTTTAACTATGTAATAGGGGTGACAATAGGCCACCCACATTAGGCCTTACCTACCTGGATGATGAACCTGGTGAGAAACTATTCGTAGTATTTTGATTGATAAAAATTAAGATGCCACACGATATTGAATCTCTATTCATATTTGCGTTAATTCGCGTTTATTTGCGGACAAATCTTATGAACTGATGAAATGACTTGTTGGGATTCATATGACCTACCCGCCCAATCAGGTAAAAGCCACACTTCATATCCAATCAATACCTAACTTGCCTCTCAGAAACTGCGGGTGTAGCTCCATCCGGCTAGAGTGGTTTGCACAAACGATCAAACAGGATAGAAAGTACCGTATATACTTCATGGAAATAGCCGCCTGTCGTTTAATTTGATATTGGCGGCATCACTGTTTGGGGTACACTTGAGAAGTACCTCACTTATCGCCACCGACAAGATGTCATTTCACTGCTGTCCCATAAATACTTAACGAGAAAGGCCTGAAAACCCCCTTGTTTTGATACAATGAAATCGCGACAAGTCATTGATCAACAAA
>JAHXHU010000272.1 GCA_025656375.1 Candidatus Thiodiazotropha sp. (ex Ustalcina ferruginea)
GGATGCTGCTAGCCAGGAAGTGGCTGGCAGCGCTCCGAAGGAAATGCCCTATATGAATCAATTTCCCTTTGATCTTAGGCGTTATTTTCGAATTGCATTTTGATATACAGGTATCATCAATCACTTCTTAAAATAAGAATTTGTCCGGTAGTATGAAGAAACTGACAGTTTCGGTTGCATTGATCGGCTTAATACCCAACCTGGCGTGGGCAGATCATATGTCAGCCAGCGGCTACAGTATGAGCACTCATTGGGTTGGTTTACTCAGTGTATCTATCTTTATTCTTGCCCTGATTGCAGTCACACTCGAAGAGTTTATTGAACTGCGAAAGTCAAAACCCATGCTTTTCGCGGCGGGGATCATATGGGGACTCATCGGTTGGTACACCCACGAAAACGTGGGCGGACATGCTGCTGAGCAGGCACTCCGCCACAACTTTTTGCAGTATGCGGAACTGATGCTATTCATTCTGGTGGTGATGACCTACATCAACGCCCTGGCTGAACGACGGGTCTTTCTGTCGCTTCGTACTTGGGTAGCTCACCGTCAATATAGCTACCGACACCTCTTCTGGACCACAGGCCTGATAACCTTTTTTCTCTCACCCTTTCTCGATAACCTATCGACTGCGCTGTTGATGGGAGCTGTGATTCTCAATTTGGAAAGAGAAAATCAGCGTTTTGTCACACTCTCTTGCATCAATATCGTCCTCGCTTCAAATGCAGGTGGTGCTTACAGCCCATTTGGGGATATCACGACACTGATGGTTTGGCAGCAGGATATTGTCAGCACAACCGGGCGTGTTGACTTCTTCTCCTTCTTCTCACTGTTTTTACCCTCATTGATCGGTTATCTGGTCCCTGCCGGATTCATGCATTTTGCCATCCCCTCAGGCAACCTTACCGTCACCCAGGAACAGGTACAGATGCGGCGCGGTGCAAAAGGTATCATGGCACTGTTTCTATTGACCATTGCCACAGCGGTCTTTTTTCAAGGTCAATTAATGCTGCCTGCAACGATCGGTGTGATGACAGGCCTCTCCTATCTACAGTTCTTTGGCTATTTTCTTAAAAAGACCCATAAACCGAGCGAGGAGCAGATCACCACCTCTGAATCACCCGATTTTTCTGTGGTGGTTGAAAACCGACAGCCATTCGATGTCTTTTTAAGAGTGGCAAGATCGGAGTGGGACACGCTACTGTTCCTGTGCGGGGTCATACTATGCGTCGGTGGTCTTGGTTATATGGGTTTTCTGACAGTAGCCTCTGAATTGCTCTATATCCAATGGGGGACTACCGCGGCTAACGTCTCTATAGGTGTGGCTTCCGCGGTTCTGGAGAATATCCCTACCATGTCAGTGGTACTTAATATGCGACCGGAGATGTCACTGGGTCAATGGCTACTGGTTACCCTGACAACAGGGATCGGTGGCAGCCTGCTTTCTATCGGTTCTGCCGCTGGTGTGGCATTAATGGGGCAGGCCAAGGGAAAGTACACTTTCTTTGCACACCTGCGCTGGACACCAACCATAGCCCTGGGATTTCTACTCAGCGTTGTATGCCACCTTTGGCTTAATGCCAGTCTATTCTGACGTTAACGATATCGTCTCACTGACAACACCCGTCTGGGATGGGTAACGCCGACATGAATGATGAATAGGATGGGTTAATTCCGCCTCTTCAAGACCACTTGCAATAGCGAGTCGTAAAGCACCAGAGATTAACGCTTTATTACTGATATATATAATATTTATTGGGTGTCATGAGTATGGCAATCCACATATTATTGATGCCACTTGAAATCTATTTGATGACTGACATAAGCCCCAAACATGCTGCAATGCAACACTGGATCAGACTTCCCCGTAAACCCTCAATCAAACCCCACACCTTCTTCAGACGAATCGATCACGCACCGCTTCCTTCGCTGGAAATAGAACATCTCCGTGTTATAGTTGGCAGCAATTTTTTACTTCGTAACCGTTCCGGTCAGAAAAAAATAGCCTCGCTTAGAGGCAATCCGGACAGCTCAATATAATGATTCAGATAAGGGAGAAGCTCATGTCAAAAAAGCATCCTGTGGTAGCCGTAACCGGCTCATCCGGCGCAGGTACAACCACGGTTAAGCGCGCCTTCGAACATATCTTCTACCGCGACGGCATCAAACCTGCCGTGGTCGAGGGTGACAGCTTTCACCGTTTTACCCGGGTGGAGATGCGCGAAAAGATGGCTGGCGGCCTCAGTCACTTTGGCCCGGAATCCAACCATTTCGACAAGATTGCCGGTCTTTTCAAGACCTATGGTGAGACAGGCAACGGAGACAAACGCTACTACCTACACAGCGAAGAAGAGGCAGCGGAACACAATGCTCGCCTTGGATGTGACCAAAAACCGGGTGAATTTACCCCTTGGGAAAAAATTGAAGAGGGCACTGACCTCCTCTTCTATGAAGGTCTGCATGGTATGGTCGTGGATGGCGATGTGGATGTTGCCAGAAATGTTGATCTGGGTGTGGGTGTGGTGCCGATCGTCAATCTGGAGTGGATCCAGAAGATCTTTCGCGACAATGCAGAACGTGGTTACAGCGAAGAGGCGATTGTCGACACCATCATGCGACGTATGCCCGACTACATCAACCACGTCACCCCACAGTTCTCACGCACCGACATTAACTTCCAGCGCGTACCAACAGTGGATACCTCGAACCCCTTCATCGCCCGTGACATTCCAACACCGGATGAAAGTTTCGTTGTAATACGCTTCACAGATCACAAGAAATTCGATGTCGACTTCCCTTACCTGATGTCGATGATCGATGGTTCTTTCATGTCTCGTCGCAACACCATCGTTGTACCTGGAGGCAAAATGGGCTTCGCAATGGAGATCATTCTGCAGCCCATCATCGAGCGCATGATGGACGCCCGTAACGTCTAATCCAGATCATCACTAATCTGTATAAGTACGCCCTCTCACATAGAGAGAGGCCGTTATCGGGATAACAGTAGCTCCTAATAGATCATTCCAATACAAGGAAAGTAGTCCTTCTATCTGGCTCGATTACCCCTAAGATTCGGCTGGCCCGCACCATATAGGACATGTTATCTTCCTATGAGGCAGGGTGTATCTAAGGAGATAAAGCAATTAACATGGATTGGATTGAACGGTCCGGGAAAATCGACATCCAGCCATTCTGGAACAAAATACCCTCTTTCTTTCTCTACGGGCTGAGGCCTACTCCCGTTATCATTTCAACGGTTTCCGGTTTAATACTATTCCTGTTACCCAATTTCTGGATTTCTTTCCTGCTCTATGCCATCACTGTGAAATACAGCATGGAAGCCCTCCAGCACACAATGCGAGGTACGTTATCCCCTCCCCCCCTTAGCCATGATGTTTTGTTCAACAGATACGAACTTCCACTGATGCTATTTGCCGTCTTGGCCCTTTATATGCTCGCCTTGTCCTCGATCAGCAACTCACTAGGCCTTACAACAGCTCTGATCTTGTTTTTAGTCGGTGCATTTTTGTTACCGGCGCTGATCATGTGTCTGGGAATGAGTGAGTCATTTATGTTCTCGGCCAACCCACTTCAGTGGTTGATTCTGGTCAAGAGGATTGGTTGGGCTTATTTAGCATTGTACGGCCTTCAGATTTCTCTGACTGGTGCGCAAGCCAGCATGGAATATTTTGCTGTTTCACACCTTGATTCAAGCGGATTGGCTGCGGTATGGATGGGAATCAACACTACCTTCACAATTATCAGTTTTCATGTCATGGGTTATGTCATTCTGCAGTATCACCAAGCATTGGACGAGCCTCCCCCGATACAACTCTTGGACACTAACAATGAGACCACAAGTCCATTGCTCGAGAAATTTGTTCAGGAGGGAAACAGCCTGGCAGCTTGCGAGGAACTTATCGGACTGATCAAGAGTGATCCAGACAACATTGAGCTACGAAAAAAACTACACAACTACGCTATGCTCAACCAGCAAAAAGCGATCGTAGCAAAGTATGCCCCCGCCTATATGCAGCTTCTACTTGAGCATGGCGATACTGCCTCTGCATCCCAGCTTTTCAGTGATTCTCTGGCAAATGACACCCTCTGTTACCCCCGACAGCCTTCGCTCCACCTACCTGTATTTATTAATCTTAAACAAAGAGCGCAGTTCAAAGATGCTGCTGCCCTGGCAAAGGACTTTCACAAACGGTTTCCAGACAATGAGTCTACCCCAGCCCTCTACCTTGAACTTGCAAAGATGTTCTGTGAAGAGATGCAACGGGATGACTTGGCGAAAAAACTCCTGCAGTTTCTGCTCAGGAAGTTTGATGGACATGAGAAAATCCCCGAAGTGCGCAACTACTTAAGTCTAGTGGAGAACCTCAGTGAACAATCTTCATGACACAAACCGGAACGTGGGATGGTGTCCACCATTTCCTGACAGAAACTAGTGTAGTGTCCTAAACATATTATCCATTTTGCAATACAACCTTGGCTCGCCCCACTTTTTCCAGTATCTGATCAACGCTTTTAGTC
>JAHXHU010000400.1 GCA_025656375.1 Candidatus Thiodiazotropha sp. (ex Ustalcina ferruginea)
GACTAAAAGCGTTGATCAGATACTGGAAAAAGTGGGGCGAGCCAAGGTTGTATTGCAAAATGGATGATATGTTTAGGACACTACACTAGCACCTGACTTACGCTTCCAACAGAAACCCAATATAGGTCGATTTCAACCATGCCACATAACAGTTACTATACGGACCCTACCGGTCCGTATAGTTTAATAAGCGGGAACTAATGAATTTCGATAAGAGGCTGTTTTTATTAGAAATCATGAATTCCCTGTCTCGTTATTGAATGAGCAAATCGGGACCCCGATTTGCCACTCCCAATATAATTCAATACGATCACAATTTCTATGGAGATACAATAATGGGGTATACCGTACAAACTTGACCACAAAAAGCCTAAACTCCTTAAACAAATCCGCTCAGACGCCACTACAGCCCTCGAACAGCTACCAGCTACATCTACTGGTGCCGCCAATTTATTCTTTTTCATAAAAAACAACATCCACGCAGTCTAGGCAAACGCGATATTGAAGCTTTTTTAAATCATCTCGTAATAAACCGTCATCTGGCAGCAAGTTCACAGTCACAGGCATTAAATGCATTGGTCTTTATGTATAAGCAGGTACTCGAACTCGATCTAGGGTGGCTAGACAAATTAGATCGCGCCAAACGTAAGCAGCACCTTCCCCACAGTTCTTAGCGTTAATGAGGTCCGAGAGATCTTAGATCAGATGCAAGGCACCACACGCCTAATGGCTGCTTTGATTTATGGTACTGGCCTACGTGTAAACGAATGTGTTCAGCTGCGAGTCAAAGATATCGATTTTGATTTGAGGACCATTACTGTGCGGGCTGGCAAAGGTGGCAAGGACAGAGCCACGATCTTACCAACCAAACTGGTTGATCCATTGCGCACTCATTTAGTGAAGGTCTATAAACAGCATAAAGACGACTGCCTGAAAGGTGCGGGGTTTACCCCTCTACCTGGTGCCTTGTACAAAAAGTACCCGAAGGCAGCTCAATCCATCGGCTGGCAATATGTGTTTCCTTCGACTGTTGTGCGAACCTGGCCGCAAACCGGCCAGCGGGTACGCTGGCACGCCTCTGCCTCGACACCACAAAAAGCCTTCCGGCAGGCCGTGCAGAAAACATCGATCACGAAGCATGCCAGTATTCATACATTTCGTCATTGCTTCGCCACCCATCTTCTTCAGGAGGGAACAGACTTGAGGACAATTCAAATCCTTCTTGGGCATAAGAATCTCAACACAACGATGATATATACCCATATCATCAAGGCCGAGGAAAACACGCGAAGTCCACTGGACAGATTGTAATGGATAAACATAAGGGGCTGCCAAGGTGCAGTCCCTTTTTACTGGGTATTAAATTTCCCCTACTGGCCCAGGACGCTTATCATTAAATTAAGCACGCATTGCTATGTGAAAAAAGTAGCAATTCAGTGGAAAAACCACGTAGAATTAAATCTGCGCCATGATTAATTAGCTGTAAAAATATTCAGCTAAAGACATCTCATTTAGGTTTTCACGCAGCCTGGTCGCGTTACGGACTTTATGTATAAAGTTGTGGGATGACGCTTTGCGTCGAAAGCCACCATTCTGATAGTCCGGCGCAGGCGCACAGCATCAGCCAAACAGTTTCCCGAAATATACTACTCGCGCACTGCCGTGACGGACTTTATTCCTGCTCAACATCTGACGCCTATAAAATTATATTAATAATAAATATTTATAGGAAAATAGCGTAAAGCCCATAACAATTGAATGAGATAATACGACTTTATTAGCAGCAAATAAACATATCAACAACATTGCCCTATTCAACCGTCACAGATTTTGCCAAATTGCGTGGTTGGTCCACATCTGTCCCCTTCAGTATCGCAACATGGTAGGCCAGTAACTGCAGTGGAATTGTATAGACAATCGGGGCTGTCGATGGATAGATATCTGACAGGGTAAGATTCTGGAAATGATCCAGATCGATCTTGACCTTCTGATCACTGAATAAGAACAGCTCTCCTTCCCGAGCACGCACTTCCTGTAGATTTGAAAGCACCTTTTCCAACAGTGGATCATCTGGCAGGGCACAAATCACCGGCATCTCTGGATCCACCAGCGCCAGCGGGCCATGCTTCAGCTCACCCGCAGGATAGGCCTCGGCATGAATGTAGGAGATCTCCTTCATTTTCAACGCTCCTTCCATGGCGATGGGATAGAAACTGCCCCTACCGAGAAACAGTGCATGTTTCCGATCGGCGAAGGCGTTTGCCATCACCTGGATAGCATCACTTAATTTCAGAATGACCTCTACCTGGCGTGGCAGTGCATGCAGCTCCTCAACCAGTTCCCGTTCCTGATCGACGGCCATTCCCCGGCGTTTGGCCAAGGCCAGTGTCAATAACCTCAACGCAACCAATTGCGTGGTAAAGGCTTTGGTAGATGCGACTCCGATTTCAGGTCCGGCGCGGGTCATTAGGGCCACATCGGACTCCCGTACAAGAGAACTCTCAGGGACGTTACAGATCGTCAAGCTACCCAGGTAACCCTGGGATTCGGCACCACGCAGGGCCGCCAAGGTATCGGCTGTTTCACCCGATTGGGAGATAGTTACGAATAAGGTATTGTCAGGAACAACGACCTGTCGGTAGCGAAATTCACTTGCCACTTCGACACTGCAGTGAACACCGATCTCCTCAAGCCAATAACGAGCTACCAGGCCGGCATGAAAACTGGTGCCGCAAGCAATGATGTGTACATTTTGGGTTTCGTCCAGCAGCTGCTTTGCTTCAAAACCAAATGCATCTTCGAGTAGCTTTCCCTTATGAATCCGTCCCTCTAAAGTCTCTGCAATAACCGCAGGCTGCTCAAAGATCTCCTTCAACATATAGTGACGATAGGGTCCTTTTTCCGCTCTCGAGGCAGATACCTGAGAGGTTCGGACTTCACGCTCAACCCGCCTGTCTTCACTATTAAACAGCGACACACTATCCCTGGAGACATGGGCAAGATCGCCTTCTTCAAGAAAGATAAACCGCTGAGTTACCGGTAGTAGCGCAAAAACATCGGAGGCAATAAAATTCTCTCCCACCCCAAGACCGATTACTAGCGGGCTACCCGCCCTGATAACCACCATCTGATCCGGATCGTCCGGGCTGACAACAGCCAGGGCATAGGCACCAACCAGTTTCTTCGATGCCCGACGAATAGCACGTAACAAATCGGATTCTGTCTGCAGAACATCCGCCAGTAGATGGGCAATAACCTCGGTATCCGTCTCAGAGGTAAAAGTGTAACCCTTAGCACTCAACTCCTCACGCAAATCGGCATAATTTTCAATGATGCCATTATGCACAATCGCAACACGCTCACCGCTCATATGAGGATGGGCATTCCTTTCTGCGGGCATACCATGGGTTGCCCAGCGGGTATGGGCGATACCCAATTTGCTGGAGAGGGCGGCCCCATCGATCAGATCCTTCAAGGATGCCACCTTGCCAACTGATCGGATCCGCTGGATATGCTGATGCTCATCCAACACCGCCACACCTGCAGAGTCATAGCCCCGGTACTCCAGCCGTTTCAGACCCTCCATCAGGATCGGCACAATATCACGTTGTGCAATGCCACCGACGATGCCACACATAGCTAAACCCCCTACAACCTACTGTTTTGGCTTTTTTACAGGTCGTTGCCAACCTTCGATGTTAACTTGTTTTGATCGACTGAGGGTCAGTTTCTCAGGGGGCGCATCCTTGGTAATCGTAGAACCGGTGCCAATTGTCGCACCTTCACCAACCGATACGGGTGCAACCAATTGAGTATCTGATCCGATAAATGCCCGATCACCGATAATCGTGCGGTACTTGTTTGCTCCATCATAGTTACAGGTAATCGTGCCAGCCCCGATATTGACCTGCTTCCCTATGCTGCTGTCACCAATGTAACTGAGGTGGTTGATTTTACTACCCTCGGCAACCTCGCTCTTTTTGATCTCAACGAAATTCCCAAGATGGACATGGTCGGCAATTTGACTCTCCGGCCTGACTCGGGCAAAGGGGCCGATGCGACACGCTCTACCTATCGCTGCATCTTCTACAACGCTATTGGCAAATACTTCAGTGCCTTCTCCAATCGAACAGTTCTTTAGTGATACATTCGGGCCGATTGAAACGCCATCCGCAAGACTGACCTCACCCTCCACGATAACATTACAATCCAAGCATACATCCTTGCCTGTTGTCAGCCGGCCACGGACATCAATTCGGGCAGGATCTGCAAGAGAGGCACCATTCCGCATGAGTTCATCGGCACATTGCCGCTGATAAAAGCGCTCCAGATGGGCCAGCTGCTTACGGTCATTTACGCCCATCACCTCTTCTTCTGAGTCTGGGTGCATAGCTTGAATATGAATCCCATCTTCAACGGCCATTGCGATGATATCGGTCAGGTAATACTCTTTCTGGGCATTGTCGTTATCCAGTCGTGCCAACCATCCATCAAGTCGACTACGGTTAACGGCCATGATGCCGGTGTTGATCTCGG
>JAHXHU010000301.1 GCA_025656375.1 Candidatus Thiodiazotropha sp. (ex Ustalcina ferruginea)
GCCGCTTCGCGACAACGGATACCTGCCCGGGCCCTACGCCTACCGGGGTCTACCAGCCTGCGCATTCGCTATCCATGGCCGGCAGCGAACGTCTTTGCAAAAAGTATTACTATCTACCGGGACAGACACCAGTACAGCGCTATATTCGGATAACTTTTTAGTGAATGAGAAAAAGTGCCTGACGGTATCCCGTCAGGCAAGGCACGGTATCAACGACCGGAAGCTCTCATATTCTGTACAGAAAATTTGTTAACCGGGTTCAATGCCGGGTCGACCTGACCTTTGAACTGACCTGTGGTGCAGTGCATTGCCTGCACATCGATCATGGTAAAGGAGTCATCTATAGCGACCCCCGTTCCTTTGTTTTTTGGCAGGTGGTTATCCGGATGAGCCTGTCCGATCTGCCAACTTTTCCATAGATCACCTTTTCTATCGTAAGTCAGGGTGCGGGGAATGGTGAATGTCTGAGCATCAATATAGTGGACACGCTTGCTGATCGGATGATTGGCATCTTTCGGCTTGTTCTCCAATTCATAGACCTTACGTAATTGCCAGGTAATTTGTGGGAAGCAATTACCCTTATCACCCATCTCAACAAATTGGTAACCATCCGACTCCTTGTGCTCTTCCGACAGGGTGAGCGCGTTATGGTTATAAAAAGGCACAAGGATGTTCTTTGCTCCATTAAAGGTCCACTCCATATCATTGATACGCCCATTATAGCCTTCGAAGTCCTCGATCATGACATCTGAACCCAGAAAGGCGTCTGTTACCTGTCCGGATGCAAGACGGCGAACACGTCGCTGAAAACCAAGATAGAGCCAGGCATTATCACGCTTGAGATCATCCTCATAACGATGAATCAACAGCTGTGTATTCTTAACATCGAACGGTTCGATTGCCTGTACATAGATTGCACGAAACATCCCGGAGGGGTTGGGTGATATCTCAGGCAAGGGCTCCTGGTTGACACGATGCATGTAGTTGAGAAAGTAAAAGTTGAACTTAATGGTTCTCTCCAGCTTGCCTGAGTTCATATCCTTGTACTTCCAATAGAAAGGATAGATCGCTGCATTGTCACCCCAGTTGTAGCCATACTTATAATTCCACGCCAGTTTCTCACCAGCTCGTGGATCATCCATGGAGGGCTCTTCGGGAAAGGGTCTGCCGGCTACAAAGCCCTCGATCTCACCTGACTTGGCACCAAGCTTAACCTTTCCAATGCCATCTCTGGTAGCTTGTACATAGTTGGGATGAAGATCAAAAGAGGTTGTCTCACCCACTGAAATGGTTGTCCAACCCTGGCTAATGAAATGCTGCATAGCTGGATCAAGCACCTCTTTGAACTGCTCAACATTGGATTGATCGATAACCGTACCTGCCTTAACACCTGCATGAGCAGGCACTCCGTTACGGTATGGGAAGAAGCTGTTATCCACATCTTCGTTGGTCACCGCCTGCGCAGGCATGGCGGAGATTGCCATGAATGCCGCAGCCAGCGTTGTATGAAGCAAACGCATAATGAAATCCTCCAAATAATTCTGTTAGAAGCGATAGCGCAGGGTGACCTGGAGTTCATCTTCCTCCTGGGCCATACCGATTGGGCCTGAACGGAAACGTCCAAGGGGCTCAAAACCCGCTAGGTTACGCAGTGCCAGATCACCTGGCTCACCGGGGCCTGTAAAGGGTGGAAAGGGATTACAGGCAAGGCAATCATCAAACTCTTGTGCACCGTCGCCCACCTTGACGTTTGCACCAACCGTGAGTCGTAGATTATCGCTGATCAACCAGTCAACAGATGGGGCTATAACAGTGGCATGGGCCTTGAAGTCATGAGCAAAAATCACCTGTGGACTGACTCGATCGTTCTTATACCAACCTTTAACCAGAAGCGTACCGATATGATTGATCTCCCAATCCGGTATACCCGCCTCTATACCATTAACCTTCTCTCTCTCATGATCGACCAGGTATTGACCGAACAGTTGCGCTGACAATAGAAAAGCACGGTTTTTGTTGAGAAAAGGAATGAAGGTGGGACGATCCCAGCCAACCACATAACGAAAAACATCTGAATCGGAATAGAGCTCCGGTCTCAAGGTGTTGGCAAACTCCTCACCCTGGGTGTAGGAGGTTTCCACCCGGAAAACCGATTTAATGTCATCAACGTAAAAATCCAATGAACCACCAATCAGATTGACACGTGGAAAATGCATGTCGAAAGCAATCAGGTAGTCATAGCTTTGAGATTCAATTTCAGGCGTAAAGGGATTATCTGCATTGTCGACTACCGCTCGTAGAGAGGGCAGCTGTGAACGATAGGTAAGTGCATTCAAGGAAAAGCCAAGGCCTTGATAGTCACCCTCTAACTTAATGCCAAACTGGGTGTTATCCAGGGACCAGTCCGGCAGATGTACATCACGTATACCGATGACATGTTTGGGAAAGTCCGTAGAGAGCGCACCTCCAGCAAAGTTTGCCACTGAACAGCCATTGTCCCAGCAGTTTTTCATAGCACGGAAAAAATTACCGGCATCCAATATGGCATAGGGTGATCCGCCCTGACCCAGATTATTGGGACGGAATTTGTCGAAGTTCCACAAGAACTGCAGATTGAGGTCGTCAAATGTTTCCGTTGCACCCATCTGGTATTCACCTGTGGCCATCCACATCGGTATTCGAATATCCTCTAACTCGTCATAGATATTGTGACGTGAGAAGTCGACCGGATTGATGACATCCAGCACACGAAACAGATCGGTGCGGCCCCATATCACCTGTTGCCGACCAACACGAAAGTTCCATGTTGCACCCGATGCTGTAGGCATGCTGGCATCGATATAGGCTTCACGCAGAAAGTCCAGGCGATCATTGAATTCAGGGTATTTAAGATCACTCTCTTCAAAATCGAGATAGTCATCAATACAACCACGGGAGTCTGTGTCACATGGACGCACAGGCACACCCATACCGACACCACCTTCCGTATCATGCAAATGGGAGCCCAGACCAACCAGGCCTTCGTTAGGGTTCTCACTGGTGTCAAAACCAAAACCAAGAACACCGGTCGAGATATCCGATTGGCCCCATGTCGTTTGTCCGGCACCCCCTACCGACTCAAGGCGTATTGCATCACCGGCATTGTCCCCGAACTGATCATCGTTAAGATCATAGACAGCATCGTAGGTGGCACGAAAAGTTCCGACCAGACTAACGTTTGAAAATGGCCCCTGGGCACCGTAGTCCTTGGAACCTTCAACCTGTACCGTATTACGCATCTTGCTCAGACCAACGTGTCTACGCGAATAGCTTGCATTCTCGACAAATCCGCTTGCCTGCAAACTACCGTCCTCTGAAGTATATGCGTGCAGTGGTCCACTCCCCAGGGCCACTGTAAGTGCCGTGGACACTATGCCAACCTGTACGGCTGAACAGCTGCCTCCCGGTCTTTTTGTCATTATTTCTAGGAACATCCTAGCCTCCTCTCACGTGCGAGTAATGGTATGCATACATCTACTTGCATTAACCATGCCATGACCCATCATGTTGTTTTTATTAACTATTATTAGGAGGTGCTTGGGGTTTTCAGGATTTGATCAATTTATCGATATTTTTGTTTATCATATGATGATAGTTATATTATCGATTAATCTAATCAACATAATGATCGTTGTCTATTATTTCAATAGTACATAGAACTATCTTCATAGAATTTGGTGCGGCAGGCTACATCCACATCAGACTGACACCCAGAATCTACAGTCAGTTAACCGCAAAAAAAAGCCGGATATATTATCCGGCTAACAAGGGAGGTCAATCACAATTTATATTAATGAATTGCACTCATTGATAGAATCAACGTTAATTGCAGGTGTAACATCAGCCTAGGGTATTAGGTAGCTTTTACCTCATCGGCATAAAGGACACCATCTTCATCGTAGCGTGCGCTACCGATAAAACCAGGCCGGAAAATCATCACCCAGGATGGCACCAGGAACATCGCTGCAAGAGCATTCAGGATCAGCATCACTACCAACAACATCGCCGCATCCGCCTGAAAGCGCAGATCGGAGATAAAAACCCACATAATCACACCACCTATCAGACAAGCCGCTGTGAAACCGATCGCCTTGCCTGTGGTCGCAATGGCGCGCTGTACAGCATATTGTAAATTGCCGGACGCCTTTGCAGTCTCTTCGCGAATACGGTCCATCATATAGATGGAGTAGTCAATACCGACACCAATACCTACAGCAATAATAGGTACCGTATTAACATTAATACCGATTGCTGCCAATCCCATATAGGCATAGGTCGACATAGTACAGAACATCATTGCCAGGAACATGATCAACCCTGCATGCAGGGACATGTAGAACCAGGTTACAAAGACAAAGATCAGTGCCAATACCAGCGGTATGATCAACATCACTGCTGTCCCATAAATATTCATGAGAATAGCAGCCTGGATTGAAGTGGTGAAATATCGGGATCTGGTGGATCCCCGAATAACAG
>JAHXHU010000166.1 GCA_025656375.1 Candidatus Thiodiazotropha sp. (ex Ustalcina ferruginea)
TTTGTTGATCAATGACTTGTCACGATTTCATTGTATCAAAACAAGGGGGTTTTCAGGCCTTTCTCGTTAAGTATTTATGGGACAGCAGTGTTGTTATATATGTTCTTGATCATATTTAGACGATCTCTAATATGCTCGTCAACCCTCGATGCCTCTTGGCCTTTTGAAAAGGAGAGAACATTGTTAAAAAAGAGGATCAAACACCATGACCCAGCACTTCGACAACCTGCTTGAGACCCCTTTTCTTTTCTATCTGTCCATTTTGGTTATATTGATACTGCAAAGGGTGGATGTCTGGTATCTCAGTCTCGCTTGGTTGTATATCGCTTCACGGTTTATACATGCCTGGATTGATATGGGCAGTAATCATATTATTCGTCGTAAAAATGCCTTTTTAACCGGCTATGTACTAATCTTTACGATATGGGTTCGTCTGTTGATTCAACTGGTTATCGACTGAACTATCTATTTAATGGCCAATTGTAGATGCGCTTGGGAAATCCCTGAAAAGCAGAACTGGGGTGTGGCTTTCCGCACCCTGTCAGTCAGCCAGTTTTCAGTACAGCAGGTCCGCACCCATCCCTGGATATCTTGTTAATCAGTACGAATCTTATTAGCACAATGATTGCTGCTGTTTATTATTGTTGAAGCCCTGTAAAACAGGTAAATCATAAATTTCAGTATATAGGCGAACTACACTAGAAGTCTTTGATAGCCTTAAGCAACCCTGTGGAGATTTCATGACCGAGGAAAAGCGTTATCCGGAAAAACCCGAGAAGGTCTATTATTTCGGTACCTGTTTAATAGATCTGCTCTACCCAGAAGCGGGACTTGCCGGTATGCAACTGATCCAAAGGGAAGGCATCGAGGTAGTCTTTCCCCAGGATCAGACGTGTTGCGGACAGCCCGCCTGGAACAGCGGTTACCGCGTCGAGGCGATTCGCGTGGCACAGCATCAACTGGACTGCTTCAATGAGGACTACCCGATTGTTGTACCATCGGGTTCCTGTGCCGGCATGATGCGTCACCACTACCCGGAGATGTTCAAGGGGAGTACTGATGAGTTACGTGCAAACACATTGGCTGGCCGTGTTTTTGAACTCACTGAATTTCTAGAGCATGTCCTCAAAATAACACTTGAGGATTTGGGCTCCCCCGTCAAGGTTGCCCTACACACCTCCTGTGCTGCAAGAAGGGAAATGGGTGTCGCCACCGAACATGAAGCACTACTCAAACAGTTATCGAATGTGGAGCTTCTGCAACAGTCACGTAAGGAGGAGTGCTGTGGATTCGGTGGTACCTTTGCCGTCAAGCACCCGGCGATATCCGCTGAGATGGTCAGTGAAAAAGCCAATGCCATCACTGCTACCGGTGCGGATACCTTGATCAGCGGCGATTGTGGCTGTCTGATGAATATTGCGGGACATCTCGAATACCAAGAGAAGCAGATCGACAGTCGCCATATCGCCAGTTTCATTTGGGAACGCACCCATGCAACAGAGCGCTGAGTTTCATACCCGGGTTGAACATGCCTTAGCGAACGGCCAGATCAAGACCAGCTTTCGTTCGGCCATGGATGGACTGATGGCAAAACGGAAAGCAGCCTTTCCCGATCCTGAGGCATTGGAAACTCTTCGCTTTCGTGGTGCACAAATTCGTGCAAATTCCCTGTCAAAACTGCATGAACTACTCGAACAGCTGGAAAATAATTGCCATAAAAACGGCATTCAAGTGCATTGGGCAGAGCGTATCGAGGATGCCAACAACATTGTCCTCACGATCATGCAGAACCACCAGGC
This sequence comes from Candidatus Thiodiazotropha sp. (ex Ustalcina ferruginea), assembly GCA_025656375.1. Lineage (GTDB taxonomy): Bacteria > Pseudomonadota > Gammaproteobacteria > Chromatiales > Chromatiaceae > Thiodiazotropha. Next base: position 1,800 of record JAHXHU010000166.1, read on the forward strand.
TGATTTATTGATCAAGGGTAAATCAATGGTTTCTGAGGAGATGGAACTGAACCGGTTTCTTGAACAGCATGGGATCGAATGCATTGAATCTGACTTGGGCGAATACATCCTGCAACTTGCCGGCGAACCTCCTTCACACATTGTCGCCCCGGCTATCCACAAAAGCCGTCAGCAGATTGCCCAACTGTTCAATGAAAAGTTTCCTGACATTCCCTACAGCGATGATGTGGACAGATTGACACGAAACGCCCGTGAGATACTGCGTAAAAAATTCTACGCGGCCCGGGTAGGACTCTCCGGGGTCAACTTCGCAGTTGCAGAAACCGGTACCCTCTGTCTGGTGGAAAATGAGGGCAACGGTCGTATGTGTACAACCGTGCCACCGGTACATATCGCAGTAACCGGCATCGAAAAAGTGGTAGAGAAACTGGAACATATTCCACCCCTGCTAAAACTGCTCTGCCGATCAGCCACCGGTCAGGCCATAACAACCTATTTCAACATGATCACCTCACCCCGCAAACAGGGTGAAAAAGACGGACCTGAAGAGATACACCTGGTGTTACTGGATAACGGCCGCTCGCGTATCTATGAAGATGATGAACTGATCACCACCCTGCGCTGCATCCGTTGCGGTGCTTGCATGAACCACTGCCCGGTCTATGCGCGTATCGGTGGTCACGCTTATGGCTCGACCATTCCCGGCCCGATCGGCTCGATTCTCGAGCCACAGAAAGCCGGGCTCGATAAACTGGGCGATCTACCATCTGCTTCTACCCTCTGTGGTGCCTGTGCCGAGGTCTGCCCGGTACACATCCCGATCCCCAAACTGCTTAACCGCTTACGCTTTGAACGTACCCGCAACGATCATGCAGGTGCCACCCTTGGACAGAGCAGTGGCCGCACAGTCATGGAAGCAGGGATCTGGAAAGGTTGGAGCTGGGTCCATTCACAACCCCGACTCTATCGACTGGCAATGTACATCATCACCCGGCTACGAAAACTGTTACCGCAACGAATCGGGCCCTGGACACAGGTTCGCAAGGCCCCACATATTGCACAGAAAACGCTACATGAACTGGCACTCAAGGAGGGTTTTAATGACAAATAACGCCCGTGATGCCATTCTGCAACGCTTGCAGAACAGCCAACCCAGCTTTGATAATTCAGATAAATCGGTATCAGTGGAAGCACCCGAATGGCCCATAAAGGAACGCATCGAGCAATTTAAATCGATACTTGAATCAGTGCGTGCCGAAGTGCTTCTGGCTCATCCCGATCACTGGACAGACACCCTCAAGAGCCTGGCCAAAAAAAAGCAGCTGAACAACCTGCTCTTTGCAAAAAAGGGGCCACTGGGGAAGACGATCGAGGATGCCTGGGATGTCAACGAACAACCATCATTGGTAAACAATGAGAGACCGATCAGTGAATGGAAGGAGTCGCTCTTTTTTCACATCGATGCAGCAGTCACCTCTTCCAGAGCCGCTATTGCAGAGACTGGCAGTCTGGTCTTATGGCCAACTGAACATGAGCCTCGCAGCTGGTCACTGGTTCCTCCGGTCCATTTCGTTGTGCTGGATGCCGATAAGCTCTATAACACCTTTGCCGAAGTTGTTGAGCATGAGCAGTGGCAACAAGGCATGCCCACCAACGCACTGCTGATCTCCGGACCTTCCAAGTCGGCTGATATCGAACAGACCCTGGCCTATGGTGTGCATGGCCCGACTGATCTGATCGTGATTGTATTAACCTAGGGCCTGTTAACACTACTCCTCTGCTACCGCCTCTTTTTGCAGTTCCGGCAAACCAAAGGAGAGAACAGCTGCCAGGAGAACAAAGCCGGCTGACCACCAGAGACAGCCGATGAGCCCATCAAGTTGATAGACCAAGCCTGAGAGTATCGTACCGTTCTGCTGACCCTGGGTGCACAATATTGGGCTCTTTTTGGGAGCGGTACCAAATTAGCCTCCGGATCAGCCAGAGGTCATTAACTCATTAAAAGTACGATGTTAACTTTGTACGTTACAGCTACATTCAGCTCGTCGTTTTGGTGAAATAATTGTGTCCCTTTTCTTCAGTACATACCAATAAAACTAATACATACTTTAGCTGGAAGTTTACGAATCGCTTGTATTACATATTCTGGAAGATCAACTATATAATTATCTGTCTCGCTTGTTATCGAAACAAAAATATCCAACTTTTCATAAGTACAATATTTATTAAAATAATCATTTATCGCGGAATAATCTAATTTTGAATTCATTTCAAAAATCAATATGAATTTACTTCCTTTCTTTTTTCGATATTCAACCTCAATATTTGGAAATGTTATTTTAAAATCTTTAATGGTTGATTCTTCAATACCAACCAACCTTAGGGAATAGGCAGTGTCAACAATATTGTTATCCATTATTTACAAAATGCCACACTCCTACATCACCAACCATTTGGCTTTTCTAGTTTCGCATTAAACCCTTGAGTAACTAATTCATTCATCATTACATCGTTATTTATAATAAGGGCTCTTCCCCTGATTGAGTGGGTAACCTTCACCTAACCACCCCATCAGGATAAAGATCCAACCCTCCAAGGTGAAAGTAGATTGCATTAGCAAATCGTTCCTTGTTGCGAAAACCTCGGCTGCGAACCTTGATCATCTTTATTCGACTGTTGAGACCTTCTGCCGGACCATTA
>JAHXHU010000270.1 GCA_025656375.1 Candidatus Thiodiazotropha sp. (ex Ustalcina ferruginea)
GACGGCAGGGGCATGAATAGGCTGTCAAAGATCGAGTGTCTTTTATGCCTGGGACGCATAAATGACATCACGAGATCAAAGACTCTCTTGAAATGCCTGAAGCAGTGCAAGTTGGCCCAGGCGATGAAAAAGTCCTGAGAGGTAGGCCTCCTCCGGGATCGGGAAAGCGGTCAATTCAGCCAAAGATCTGGCGGTTTCAGCACACATCAGGGATTGATACCAGATCTTGTCCAGGATGCGACCGGTCTGCTTGCTCAGTTTGGCGAAGAATTGTTGAACGGCGCTGTTGATCGCAATCGTCCTGACACTTCTGATGCCGAGTACAACCAGAAGGCGGTGAAGATCACTGATCTCTTTCCATTGGCGATAAAAGGGGGAGTTGGCAGCGGTGATAACCTGAGAGGAGACGCAGGCATCTTTCCTTATGGTCTCAGCCAGCTGAGCGAAGCTCACATCAGGATTGTTACAGCTGTCTATTAATTCGATGAGAATAGCTGGCGGGCTAGGGAGATTGCTGAATCTTCCTAAAAAAGGTTTTTGCTCCGAATGGTTAGGCACGCAGATCCTAAAAATATTATGTATTAACAGCTGTTTATGGATGTAATTAATAGCACTTAATGAGTGACTGATAAAGCAATTTTTAGGGTTCTTACCTAATCAATATCGAATTAAGAACCTTTTTATTGATATCACTCCCGCTACGTTTGGTGTTGAGCAACCTGTATTGCACTCAATCCACAATGTCGGGAATTTGCCTAATGCAGCCTGTCTGGCGAGTCAATGTTTTGTCTTTTTTTGCGATGGCCAAAATAACTATCTGTTTTTATTGATATTAGTTGGGCTGCCATGCGTGGCATTCAAATTGCATAGCTGTTGAGTACAAACTTTGAGGAACGGCATCATGGCAAATGAACAAGCAGCTGAAGAGCTTGATCTGGGTGAAGAGAAGTCGGGTAAATCGAAACTCATCATCATCATTTCAATCGTCGCAGTTTTACTGATTGGTGGTGGGGTTGCAGCCTATTTTCTGTTTATGGGGGACGATGAAGAGGCTGTTGAGGAAGATGCAGCGACCACCGAGGAAGCGGCGGCTGTCGAACAGAGTCCAGCCCAGTACATCGACCTTAAACCGCCATTTGTCGTTAATTTACCCGGCCGTCCGAGTCTTCTGCAGATCGGTGTGAGCGTGCGTGTTACTTCGGAGCCGCTGGCTGAATTCATTAAACACAATGACCCAATGATTCGTCATAATTTATTGAATCTTATCTCTGCCACGGATGCCAAGTCCTTGAAGACGCGTGAAACCAAGGAGGCGTTGCAAGCGAAAATGCTTCAGGAGCTCAATCGTGTGGTTAAAGAGTTGGAAGGCCCGGGAGAGGTGGATGCAATCTACTTCACCAGTTTTGTGATGCAGTAAAACTATGAGCGCCAACGACTTACTTTCACAAGAAGAGATCGATGCCCTGTTGCATGGGGTCGATAATGGTGATGTTGGCACTGAATCGGAAGCGGTTAGTGCAGGTGGCGTCAATTCATACGACTTTACCAGTCAAGACCGGATAGTTCGCGGTCGCCTGCCAACCCTGGAGATGATTAAAGAGCGCTTTGCTCGTCTGTTTCGCACCAGTCTTTTCAATATGCTGCGGCGTACTGCTGATTTGTCTGTTTCAGGGATACAGATGCAAAAATTTTCAGAGTTCGTACATAGCCTGTTTGTTCCTACCAGTCTGAATATGATCCGGGTACCCCCTCTGCGGGGAAAAGGGTTATTCGTCATTGATCCTAAGTTGCTGTTCAGCGTAGTTGATAATTACTTTGGCGGTTCGGGCCGTTTCCATACGAAGATCGAAGGTAGGGACTTTACACCGACTGAAAACAGGGTGGTTCAAATATTACTGGCCCGTGCATTTGATGATCTCGCTGTTGCCTGGAAACCGGTTTTTCAAGTCCACTTCGAATACACAGGTTCGGAGGTCAATCCCCAGTTTGCCAATATCGTCAGCCCATCGGAGGTTGTTGTCGTGACATCATTTCATGTGGATTTAGAGAGTGGAGGCGGAGATTTTCATATCTGTATGCCTTATTCAATGCTTGAGCCTATTCGTGAGTTGCTGGATGCAGGTGTACAGAGTGATCGCGGAGAACGGGATGAACGTTGGGAGCGTTCGCTGAAAGAGGAGATCATGGGAGCAAAGGTCGAACTCTGTAGCAATCTGACGGAAGTGCAGATGAGTGTCAAGCAACTGGCCGGTCTGCAAAAGGGCGACATCATTCCCATTGAAATGCCGGAGGAGGTTGAAGTGGAGGCCTCTGAAGTACCTGTTTTCACGGCTAAGCTGGGCGTCTCAGATGGGAACTATGCCCTGAAGATAAACAAGTGGATTCAGCACAACCGAGACAAAGGTCTGCATGACTATCTTGAAATGGAAAGACTGGCCGAACAGGCCTCAAGTGAATAGTGAGGGCGTGCCGGTAACAGCATTGCTGCTGTGGTTAGCCTTGTAAAGATTCCCCAAGAGGGCGTAAAGATGAGCGAAGAAAAAGTTACAGATCCTAATGAAGCATTAGCCGATGAGTGGGCCTCTGCGTTAGGTGAGCAAGCCGATACAGAGAGTGGGGACGAGGCTCCTGCTGCAACATTTGATGAGTTGCGAGACGAGTCCGTCAATGATGCAGTCAATATGGATTCGATTCTTGATGTGCCAGTCACTATCTCAATGGAGATCGGTCGCACCAAGATCAATATCCGCAATCTCCTGCAATTGAACCAGGGATCTGTCGTCGAGTTGGACAGATTGGCAGGTGAACCCATGGATGTATTGGTTAATGGCACCCTGATTGCCCAGGGAGAGGTTGTGGTCGTCAATGAGAAATTCGGCTTGCGTCTTACCGATATCATCAGTCCATCAGAGCGGGTAAAGAGGCTCAGCTGATGTCCCGTTGGCCCCTCATCATGTTGTTATTCAGCCAAACATTGCTGTCAGCCGAAACGGTTGAGAAGCAGGTCGGAGTCAAGATAGCGCCGTTGGGTACAGAGAGTCTTCAAAGTACGGCAGGGGGTTTGCTGCTGGTGTTGGGGCTGATCATCGGTGGTGCCTGGTTGTTCAAACGTTATGGCACACTGCCGATGGGTGGAAAAGGACTGGTGCGGGTAGTGGGAGGCACTTCAATCGGTACCAGAGAAAAGGTCGTTGTGGTTGAAGTGGAAAATACGCGACTGCTTTTGGGCGTGGCTCCTGGTCAGATTCGCACGCTACACGTTCTGCAACAGCCCCATCAGAGCTTTCGCACTCAGTTGGATAGGGAACAAGATAAGCATGAACTCCCTCATGATGAGCAGGAGAGTCGATAATGAGGGGATGGTTACTTATTATCGGTTTGCTTTGCACCAGCTTGCTGCAGGCTGCACCGGGAGTAGATGCCTTCAGCGTCGTTCCCGATGGCGAAGGTGGCCAGACTTATACACTGACAATCCAGATCCTACTCTTCATGACGGCATTGTCACTGCTTCCCGGAGCATTGATGATGATGACCTCATTCGCCCGCATCATCATTGTGTTGGCGATACTCAGACAGGCGCTAGGTACTCAGAGTACACCCTCAAATCAGATTATAGTCGGGCTGGCGCTATTTCTTACCCTGTTTATCATGATGCCTGTTTTTACCGAAGTGAATCAGGTGGCACTGCAACCCTATCTTGCGGAAGAGATGGATACCGTGCAGGCACTGCAGGCTGCCGCAGAACCGATTAAAGCATTCATGATGGCGCAGACCCGTGAAGATGATCTTGCTTTGTTTGCTCGGATCGGTAATTTTGCTGAATTGGAACAACCGGACGATGTTCCCTTTACATTGTTGTTGCCCTCTTTTGCGACCAGTGAATTGAAGACCGGTTTTCAAATTGGATTTCTATTATTCATTCCATTTCTGATTATCGACATAGTCGTGGCCAGCATCCTGATGTCGATGGGCATGATGATGCTTTCGCCGATGATTATTTCATTGCCGTTCAAGATTATGTTGTTTGTATTGATCGATGGCTGGGCGCTGGTGTTCGGTACCCTGGCATCAAGTTTTCAACTATAGCCGGGAGGAGGGAGCATGAGTCCGGATGTCGTGATGTCTATCGGCCAGAATACCCTTGAAGTGATCGGCATAATAGCTGGCCTGGTGTTACTGCCTGCCCTGGCTGTAGGTCTAATCATCGCCATGTTCCAGGCTGCTACCCAAATCAATGAAATGACCCTGACATTTATCCCTAAATTAGTGGTAGTGGGATTGGTGTTGATGTTCGCAGGCAACTGGATGCTGCAACTGCTGATGAACTTCTCGATGAATTTGATCGAGAGTATTCCGGAATTGATTTTTTAGCGCCTTGCCGTTGCATCGAGATAATGAGGCCAATACAGTCGCTGAGCGCCATGGAAGGCTGAAAGCCGAGGCGGTTAGTCCCCGGCAGCCGTGAGGCGAGACTGTAGACCCGCCGTGCCTTGCGCCAG
>JAHXHU010000298.1 GCA_025656375.1 Candidatus Thiodiazotropha sp. (ex Ustalcina ferruginea)
GCTTCACCATTCCAAGTGAAACGCCCTGTGCGGAGCCGCATGCAGGGTGTTGTGGGGGCTGGGGGTTAGAGACCCCCGGCTACCCGATTTGCTCAACAAACCACGTTCTCTGGCGTGTGCATTCCAGTCGATATGTCGTGGTGAATCGCCGGGACGGAAGTTACGCAGGCCGATGAAATCGTCGGCTCCTACCCCGCGATCACCGGCATCACTAGGGCTGTAGACAGGCAATGAAGGGGGCTCTCCCCTGCTGGCAGGTTTCGGATAGACCAGGCAACTGATATCGAGATGTGCATAGGTCCACGCATAAAATAGGCCCAGTGGATAGGTGGTATTTAAAATAATTTCGGGTAGTGCCAGCTCACCACGTCGTTTTGTCTTGATGGGAAGGTGAAGAAGTGCCTCTTCGTAGGCTGGTATATCGACTGAATCACCAACCTGTTTCTTGCATTTTAAACTGATACCGAAGTGACCTAACGTTGAAGCATTCGCCACCCGCAAAGTAAAATCGGCGGTCTGACCGGCAAATTCGGATGCGGCTCCTACCGGTGAGAGGGTTAGGCCCAACAGGTTACGCCAGGTATGGAGGATAGTGTTGAGCCAGATACCACCAAGCAGAAAGGTCATCAGGTAACCAAGATTGCTTCCGTAATTTATCGAGCCCACCAGCATGAGTATCAGCATGAAAGCAAGCAATAGACCCTGTCGGGTAGGCAGTATATAGATACTGCGAGGCATCACCCGGACGCCACCGCGGGAATCCGATTTGGCGTGTCGGCGAAAGTATCTCAGCCATTGCCTGAGTGGCAGGGAAGCCATCCTAAGGAATGGGGACTGCACTGAGCAGATTTTTCACCATGCCATCTCCCTGGCTGTCACCACAATCCCCTGCCGCCTGTAACCGATGACCGACTGTTGCAGGCAGCACCCCCTGCAGATCTTCAGGCAGTACCAGTTTGCGACCCTCAAGGAACGCCCATGCGCGGGCCCCCTGCAAGATGGCAAGACCGGCACGAGGAGAGAGGCCATGCCTGTAGTCGGGTGAATTGCGACTGAACAAAAGGATATCCTGGCAATAGTCGATCAATGCATCAGCAACATGAACTTGTGACACTTGCTGCTGATAGTCGGGCAGAATCAGATTGTTCATGGCTACAGGTGTACGTTGCAGCACCTGACGCCGGTCCTCTCCCGCAAGAAGCTCATGTTCGGCGTTCCGCGCTGGGTAACCTATGCGGACTCGCATCAGAAAACGATCCAGTTGAGATTCCGGCAGGGGAAAGGTGCCGACCTGGTGACTGGGATTCTGGGTGGCAATAACGAAAAATGGCTCTGGCAATCCGTGGGTCTGGCCATCGGTAGTGACTTGCCGTTCCTCCATGGCTTCCAACAAAGCGCTCTGGGCTTTGGGAGTGGCTCGGTTGATCTCATCCGCCAATACCAACTGTGCGAATACCGGACCCGGATGAAACTGAAAACGCTGTTCATTTCGTTCATAGATGGAGACACCGATGATATCCGAGGGTAGCAGGTCACTGGTAAACTGGATGCTCTGATAGTGGAGTCCCAACAGGTGTGCCAGGGTATGGGCCAGGGTTGTCTTGCCGACACCGGGGAGATCCTCGATCAGCAGATGCCCACGGGCCAGCAGACAGGCAAGGGATAACTTAACAACTTCCTGTTTGCCCAGTAGGATATTACCGGCAGCTTTGATGACCTTTTGTAGTTCAGCACTCATACTTATATTTCCGTGGCCCTATTCATATCGGCTAAGATAACCGATTCAATAATTGTTTTGTTCCTGTCTAGCCGATACCTTCTAATGAGGGTAGAGGCAAAACTGAATACACCACACTAGTTCCAAGGCATGATGATGCCCTTAGAAGTGTATGTTTTATACCGAGAGTTTTGATGTGATTGTAGTGGGCGGCGGCCATGCCGGGACCGAAGCGGCCCTGGCATCTGCTCGCATGGGCACCCGCACTCTACTGCTTAGCCATAATATCGAGACCTTGGGCCAGATGAGTTGTAATCCGGCAATCGGAGGTATCGGCAAGGGACATCTGGTCAAAGAGGTGGATGCGTTGGGTGGGATGATGGCTCATGCTGCCGATCTTGGCGGGATTCAATTTCGTATCCTCAATTCTCGAAAAGGGGCAGCGGTAAGGGCAACCCGCGCCCAGGCCGACCGCATTCGCTACAAGGCGGCAATTCGCCATGCCCTAGAAAACCAACCCAACCTGCAGCTTTTTCAACAGGCAGCTGATGATCTGCTGGTGGAGCAGGATCGGGTTACCGGGGTAGTTACCCAGATGGGGTTGAAGTTTCGCGCTGCTGCCGTGGTCCTGACTGTCGGTACCTTTCTCGGTGGGCGTATCCATATCGGGCTTTCCAACTATGCCGGGGGACGCGCAGGCGATCCCCCCTCTAATGCCCTTTCACAGCGCCTGCGTGAATTACCCTTTCGCGTTGAACGGCTGAAGACCGGGACACCACCACGTATCGACGGACGTACTATCAATTACACGCAACTGCAGGCCCAACCCGGCGATACCCCTACACCGGTATTCTCCTTTCTCGGCTCGCGGGAGCAACACCCTAGACAGGTCAGTTGTCACATTACTCATACCAACCAGCAGACTCACGATATCATCCGCGCAGGGCTCTCCCGCTCACCCATGTACACCGGTATTATCGAGGGAGTTGGGCCACGCTACTGCCCATCGATCGAAGACAAGATCGTGCGATTTGCGGACAAGGAATCCCATCAGATCTTTATCGAACCCGAAGGATTGGATACCCACGAAATCTATCCGAATGGTATCTCGACCAGTCTGCCGTTTGATATTCAGTATCAACTGGTTTGCTCCATGAAGGGATTTGAGAATGCCCATATAACCCGACCGGGTTACGCTATCGAGTATGACTTTTTCGATCCTCGCGAGTTGAAGGCCTCTCTGGAAACCAAGCATATACAGGGTCTCTTCTTCGCCGGGCAGATCAACGGTACTACCGGTTATGAAGAGGCCGCTGCTCAGGGATTGCTGGGCGGTCTAAATGCCGTGCTTCACAGTCGAGAGCAAGCAGCCTGGACTCCAAGGAGGGACGAAGCCTATCTCGGTGTTATGGTTGATGACCTGATCACCCGGGGTACCCTGGAGCCCTACCGCATGTTCACCAGCCGCGCTGAATACCGGCTGATGTTGCGGGAGGATAATGCCGATCTGCGACTCACTGAGATGGGACGAAATCTGGGTTTGGTCGATGACAGGCGCTGGCAGGCATTGTGTCAAAAGCGCGAAGCAATCGAGCGTGAGCAGCAACGTTTGAAGGGTATCTGGCTGCAACCGAAGGATGTAGACCCCGTTCAAGCAGAGGCGATTTTGGGTGGCGCGCTATCAAAAGACGCTTCTGCAATCAATCTACTGGCAAGGCCGAATGTCGCCTACCAACAGTTGATGAGTCTGCCAAAACTGGGGCCGGGTGAGGAACACCCCCAAGTGATCGAGCAACTTGAAGTTCAAGCTAAATATGCCGGTTACATCGATCGGCAACAGGGTGAAATAGAAAAACTGCGGGCCAATGAAGCTGTGGTCCTGCCAGAGAACCTGGACTATGAAGGCGTGCGGGGTTTCTCCTCCGAGGTGAGAGAGAAGTTTCAAAGTCACCGCCCACAAACCTTGGGACAGGCTGGGCGTATTCCCGGTATCACACCGGCAGCCATCTCGTTATTGTTGATTCACTTGAAAAAGCGCTCTGCCTGATGGGAGCGCCACCGTTTAGTGAGTCCGCTTGCCGACAACGCCTGCAACAGGGCGCAATGATCATTGACATGACATTGAGTGTACAACAGCAGCAGGGCTTGATGCAGTTTCTATTGTTGTTGGTAAATTGGAACAAAGCCTTCAATCTCACAGCTGTACGTGATCCGATGGAGATTGTGGGTCGGCACCTGCTGGATAGCCTGGTGCTGCTCCCCCATCTGACTTCCACATACTGTCTCGATATAGGTACAGGAGCGGGTCTGCCGGGTATCCCCTTGGCGATCATGCGGCCACAGACACAATTTGTCCTGCTTGACGGTAATAGCAAAAAAATACGTTTCGTTCGTCAAGCGGTGATGGAACTGGGGCTGAAAAATGTGGAGCCAGTTCATGCCAGGGTAGAGGGCTATCACCCGGAGTCCCCGTTTCAGACCTTGCTCTCAAGGGCCTTCTCTGCGCTACCGAAGATGCTCGAGCTAACGAATGAGCTGCGGGGGCCAGAGACAGAATTGTTGGCCATGAAGGGCAGCGTTCCCAGTGAGGAGATTGCCCAACTTGGGCCGGATTATCGGTGTGACATCATCCCTCTGCAGGTTCCCTTCGATGTGGGAGAACGCTGTCTGGTGCGGATTAGACAATCTGTGCCAGTAAGGTGAATCAGGATTTGCGCTTGCTAGTGTCCATCCGTAGGTGTTGACCTGATCCTCAGTGGTTTTTTATGTGTCT
>JAHXHU010000020.1 GCA_025656375.1 Candidatus Thiodiazotropha sp. (ex Ustalcina ferruginea)
TTGATCAGATACTGGAAAAAGTGGGGCGAGCCAAGGTTGTATTGCAAAATGGATAATATGTTTAGGACACTACACTAGGGCCTGTTAACAGCCCCTAACAAGTGGCATCGCTTTGTTGGTCTACAACAGGGTGATTATTGAGGTGATATGGAAACAGGATCGATGATGCATAGGGGTACGCTGTATATCCTTTCAGCACCCTCCGGAGCAGGTAAGACCAGCTTGCTGAAAGCATTACATGGGCAGGATAGTGCGCTACATGTCTCAACATCCCATACCACACGGACAATGCGTCCGGGAGAGCAGGATGGGGTGCACTATCATTTCGTGACTCAGGATGATTTTTTGCGCAGGGTCGGTGAAGGGGCCTTTCTGGAGCATGCTGAGGTTTTCGGCAACTATTATGGCACCTCTGAATCCGAAGTGCGGACTCAATTGGAAGCAGGGCATGATACAGTGCTGGAGATCGACTGGCAGGGGGCACAGCAGGTACGCAAGCGCTTTCCCGAGGCAGTTTCGATCTTCATTCTCCCCCCCAGTCCCGAGGCCTTGCGTGAACGTCTCAATGCCCGCGGGCAGGACAGTGAGGGAATCATCCAACGGCGCATGAGTCAGGCTGTCGAGGATATGGCCCACTATGCGGAGTTCGACTATCTGATCATCAATGAGCACTTCAACACCGCCCTGGCAGAGCTTGCCGCCATCGTCATGGCCCATCGACAGCGCTTATCCTATCAGGTGGTGTACAATGCCGACCGGATACAAAGCCTGCTACAGAGCATTTAAGCAGTTATTTTGTGACTATTCAGACATGCTTTATCAGCCAGTTCATCCCGGTGATTGGCGGTTGGCTGCTAAAGCTATACTATAGCGACCCCCATTCAACCTGGATTCGAGATGGCCGGTAAGCTCTACATTAAAACCTTCGGTTGCCAGATGAACGAATATGACTCTTCGCGAATGGCGGATGGGTTGCGCGTGGCCGAAGGATTGGAACTGACTACGATTGCGGAAGAGGCGGATGTACTGTTGCTGAACACCTGTTCTATTCGCGAGAAGGCCCAGGAGAAGGTCTTTTCCCAGCTCGGCCGTTGGCGTCCCTGGAAGGAGAAGAACCCTGCCTTGATCATTGGTGTCGGAGGCTGTGTGGCAAGCCAGGAAGGCGAGGCTATACGTCAACGGGCTCCCTATGTGGATCTGGTGTTCGGACCCCAGACACTGCACCGGCTGTCGGAGATGATCCGGCAGGCTCGCCGTGATCATCTTCCTGTGGTAGATGTCACTTTTCCCGAGATCGAGAAGTTCGACCGGCTTCCGGAGCCCCGTGCTGAAGGACCCACTGCCTACCTGTCAGTCATGGAGGGATGTTCAAAATACTGCACCTATTGTGTGGTTCCCTTCACCCGCGGTGAGGAGATCAGTCGTCCCTTCGATGACGTTATCGCCGAAGCGGCCGGACTGGCAACCCAGGGTGTGTGTGAGCTCAACCTGTTGGGGCAGAACGTGAATGCCTATCGCGGGGAGATGGATGATGGTGAAAGCGCTGACCTGGCGCTGTTAATCGAGTATGTGGCGGCCATCGAGGGTATCGAGAGGATTCGTTTTACCACGTCTCATCCGATGGAATTCTCAGACCGGCTGATCGAGGTCTACGCCCAGGTCCCTGAACTGGTCAGTTTTCTCCATCTGCCCGTTCAATCCGGGTCTGACCGGGTATTGACGATGATGAAGCGAGGTCACATGGCCATTGAATACAAGGCTAAGATCCGTCGTCTGCGGGAGATACGTCCAGACATCACTATCTCCTCAGACTTTATTGTCGGTTTCCCTGGTGAGACAGAGGAGGATTTTGCCGCCACTTTGCAGTTAATTGAAGAGATTGGTTTCGACAACTCATACAGCTTTACCTATAGTCGCCGTCCCGGCACGCCAGCGGCGGATCTATTAGATGATGTTCCATTGTCGGTCAAGCAGCAGCGATTAGAGCGACTGCAGCAGTTGATCAATACCCAGGCTCAACGAATAAGTCGCCAGATGGTCGGTACGACACAGCGCATTCTGGTGGAGCGGCCGGCGAAAAAGAATCCCCGTCAACTGGCCGGTCGTACCGAGAATAACCGGGTGGTCAATTTCGATGCTCCGGCTGAATTGATGGGGCATTTTGTCGATGTGCGTATTACCGAGGCACTGCCGAACTCCTTACGCGGCGAATGGCTGGAACCAAAAAATGACAGGGCCGCTAACGCATAGGAATGACTTTTGGCTGAACATCCCGAATCACTCGATCTACTCCTTGAACCCGCTGTCAATGGAAGGTTGGCCAATCTCTGTGGTCAGCTTGATGAGCACCTGCGACACATTGAACGGTGCCTGGGTATTGAGATCAATAATCGTGGCAATCGCTTTCGTCTGATTGGTGAACGCCCCGCCATTCAAGCGGGTGAACAGGTACTGCAGGATCTCTATAAGGCCGCTACCAGCGAGTTGTTGGATCCACAACGGGTACATCTCTTCCTGCAGGAGGCAGGGGTTGACGAACTGCTGGAGCAGCAGGGAACAAATGAACTGCCTGAGACCGTGATCAAGACCCGTCGTGGACTGGTTCGGCCACGTGGAGCCAACCAGAAGGAGTACCTGCATAAGGTACTGACCCATGACATCAACTTTGGTGTAGGACCCGCCGGTACCGGCAAGACCTATCTGGCCGTGGCGAGTGCCGTTGATGCCCTGGAACGTGATCAAGTGAGGCGCATACTCCTGGTGCGCCCTGCTGTGGAGGCGGGGGAGCGACTTGGGTTTTTACCGGGTGATCTGGCGCAAAAGATCGATCCCTACCTGCGGCCACTCTATGATGCGCTCTATGAAATGCTCGGTTTCGAAAAAGTGGCAAAATTGGTGGAGCGCAATATCATCGAAATTGCCCCGCTGGCCTATATGCGCGGCCGTACCCTGAATGAGTCGTTCGTGATACTCGATGAGGCGCAGAACACAACGCCAGAACAGATGAAGATGTTCCTCACCCGGATTGGTTTTGGCTCCACAGCGGTGATTACCGGTGATGTAACCCAGATTGACCTGCCCCGCGGTCAGCAATCAGGTCTACGTCAGGTATCAGAAGTACTGACCCATGTGGAGGGTATCAGCTTTACATTTTTTAATGCCAGAGATGTGGTACGCCATCCAGTCGTACAGAGGATTGTGCGTGCTTACGACGAGTTTGATCGAAAGGCCTGAACCGCCAGCGATGAACCCTCATACCCTGGAAATACAGATGGCAACCGAGGTCACCGTTGGTCTGCCATCTGAGGATATGTTTAAACAGTGGATCGGGGCCGCTCTGCCACAGAATCATGATTCTGTGGAGTTGGTGATCCGTCTGGTTGACGAAACGGAAAGCCGGCAGCTCAACCGTGATTACAGGGGTAAAGACAGCCCTACCAATGTACTCTCCTTTCCATTCGAAGCTCCTGCAGAGGTACCTGTATCACTACTGGGTGACCTTGTGATCTGTGTCCAGGTTGTGGTTCGTGAGGCTGCTGAGCAAGGTAAAAGTCCGTTAGCCCATTGGGTACATATAGTCGTACATGGTGTATTGCATCTGTTGGGATATGATCACCTTACTGATGCCGAAGCGCAGATCATGGAAGAGCGGGAACGCACTATCCTAAATGACCTGCATTTTTCCGATCCCTACGAAGACAAGGACTGATGAGCAACGAAGGTCGATCGAGTAGCGGTTCCTCCCGCAACTGGCTGGAGCGTATCAGCCGACTGTTTAGCAGTGAACCGCAAGACAAGGAAGAAATCTATGATCTACTGAAGGAAGCAAATGAGCGGGATCTTCTGGATCATGATGCCCTGGCTATGATGGAGGGGGCAATGCTGGTCTCCGAACGTCGTACCAGAGATATCATGACACCGCGGTCCAAGCTGGACGTAGTGCGCAGCAGCGACAGTATGGATGAGATCTTGCGGGTGGCCATCGAATACGCCCATTCACGGCTACTGGTGATTGGTGAGGATATCGACGAGATCCTAGGTCTATTGCTGTCGAAAGACCTGCTCCCTTTCTTTCAACACCACCACCAGGTAGTGTTCGATGTTCAAAAAGTCATGCGCGAGGTGCTTTTTGTACCTGGGACCATGCGCCTTAACCAGTTACTGAAGCAACTAAAAATTAATCGCAATCATATGGCGATCGTGGTTGATGAATATGGCTCTACCGCTGGTTTTATCACGCTTGAGGATCTGCTTGAGCAGATTGTCGGCGAGATCGAGGATGAGTACGATACGCCTGATGATGATCGGCAGCAGGATGGGTAGCATGGAGGTCATTTCAACCTGACAGGGAGAAAGGATAATGATTCAGGTTCAGTGGAATAGGAAACAAGAGAGTCTTTGATCTCATGATGGATTTCGGGACTTCCAAGTCCCCGAAATCGACTCGATCTTCGACAACCTGTTATGGCCCCGGAC
>JAHXHU010000028.1 GCA_025656375.1 Candidatus Thiodiazotropha sp. (ex Ustalcina ferruginea)
CATTAGGTGGAATCACCCCGATACAGAAGCTGGCTCAGACAGCTTAACAGTGACTACTTTTGAGTCCCATTATTAATGGGGAGATTACCATGTCACAGTTGCATTGGTGATAATTCTGGTATTTATCACCCTATTAACCGGTTACAGCCTGAGATTATTGTCACGTGGCGTTGGTATCAAAGACTAATGGATATGCCGAGAGGATAGCTGCTATGGGTGTGGCCCTGCCGTACCAAACACCTTGCCTACAAGGTCACACTATCGGCAATAGTGCAAAGATATCAACTGTCGCTTCAATTGTTCTGACGCACTGATGTGTGTGGCTGGGACATACCCTATCAGTAGAATCAATCTTTAGGGTTACCATCGTTGTGTAACCCATACGATGAAGGAGTCCTGTCACCAGTGGATATGTGTCTACGCTTCAACATTTTATTTTGCGTAAACTATTTTGGCCTGTTTAGTCATATTAAGCAGGGTAGCGATATTATTCAGAATTAAGTTTATAGCAACCGATGAGCTTCGTGTTGCGTGTAGCTTATAAGTCAACCGCATCATGCTAGGTTGCTTTGGTAATAACCCACATGTCCTGATAAAGCTGGAAACTTATGTGTGATCTCTCAGCACTGCTCCCAGGGTAATCCGTGGTAGCGCCATCCTCCCTGGCTACTGCGATGATGGTCATCGTCGAGATCACCTTCAAACCCTTCGTCAATATGGAAAACGCGAACAAACCCCTCGTCGAGTAGTGCCTTTCCTGCCTCAAGGGAGCGCTTACCACTTCGGCAAATGAGGATGACCGGTGCGCAACCTTCATCAACGGTACAAATGCTGCCGCCAAGTAAAAGTTTTCGGATATCCGTGACGAAATGAGGATTGACTGTCCAGTCAGGTTCATCGATCCAAGGTACATGAACAGCGCCCTTTGGATGACCAACAAAGAGAAATTCCATACTGGAACGAATATCCACTAAAACGCTACGTGGGTCGTCCTGTATCAATTTCAAAGCCTGTTGCGGGGTGAGATTGTGGAGGTGATTCTCACTCATTGAAGTAATCCTATATTTCGATTTTGATTTGTACTCTACATGGTAGATGGTTTGACACTGAAATCAATCTTGTAGAGCCCTGCTGGATAATCAATTGAGTTATTGTGAAACCGATATGAATTCAGGCAGGACGAGCTTTTTGTGTACAATCTCTACCCATGCCATCACAACTCATATTTAAAATCTGGCGCTTGCTTGGCTATATCCCGCTTAAGTGGCTCCATGCGCTGGGCAGAGCAATAGGCTACTTTTATATATGGTTTCCTAATCGCGAGCGGCGAATCACGGAGATTAATCTGCGTCTCTGTTTTCCGGAATTAGCGGATGAGGAACTCATTCAGTTGCGTGATGAAGGTATCAAGCAGCTGGGCTGTACCTTGATGGAAATGGCGGCGATCTGGTTTGTTCCAACCGGAAAGGCAACCGGTTTGATCAGAGAGATCAGTGGAGCAGAGTTGCTTGAGAGAGAGATGGGTCAGGGTCTGATTGTTCTCCTTCCTCATCTTGGCTGCTGGGAGATCATTGGTTTGGAACTGCCGATCCATGAGCAAGTGACCTCTCTCTATCGCCCCCCGCGAAAGGGTGAGTACGAAACAGTCGTTAAGCAGGCACGGGAGCGTAGTGGTGCAGTGCTGGTTCCTACTGATACCTCGGGTGTCAAACGAATCTACCAGGCACTGAAACTGGGTGGGGTGACATGTATTCTACCTGACCAGCAGCCCAAGTCTGATAAAGGCGCTGTATTCGCACCTTTCTTCGGTATCTCTGCATTGACGATGCTGTTGGCTAATCGGCTGGTTCGGAAGACGGGAGCGAAAGTAATTTTTGCCTATGCCGAGCGACTCGCCGGTGGCAGAGGATATCATATCCACTATTTACCCGCACCGGACGCTATAGCTGATCAGAACCCAGTACAGGCGGCAACTGCCCTGAATCAAGGGGTTCAGTCCCTGGTTCAGTCACTGCCGACTCAGTACCAGTGGTCCTATAAACGTTTCCATATCCAGCCTGAGGGAGAGCAGTCACCTTATCGCAAAAGGTAGTGTATCTCCCTGAATATGAATATCCCCTCGGGCAACCCGATGGGAATTAAAGAGCTATCCATGTCAGCCGATAAGCAGGTGAGGAGATTTTTCCAAATCTCTCTAAACAGTAGAGCTAGGATGATCTAGGAATGAGTAAAGGAAAGGCCTGGATAGTTGTTGCGCTTGTGTGGATGGCAATCTGGTGCGGTCAGTTGCAAGGGGCGGATGAGAGAACCGATCTGCGGATTCTTATCGATGTCTCGGGTAGCATGAAAAAGAACGATCCGAAAAATCTCAGGCACCCCGCATTGCGACTGCTGGTTGGACTCTTGTCTTCCCAGACCCGGGCCGGTGTCTGGACATTTGGACAGTATGTCAATATGCAGATACCGTTGGGGCAAGTCGACAGTGCATGGAAGGCAAAAGCCCGCAAGAGTTCTAAATCAATCGGATCTCCCGGACAGTTCACCCATATCGAAGATGCTCTAAAACGTTCAACGGAGGACTGGAGTGGGTCACCGGGACCCTATCGTCGCAGTGTCATCCTGTTAACCGATGGGATGGTGGATATATCAAAAGATAAATCAAAGAATGCAGCTTCGAGAAAACGTATTCTGAAAAAGACCCTACCACACTTAGTTGAGCAAGAAGTCACAATTCATACCATTGCCCTGTCAAAAAATGCCGACCATGTATTGATGCGTGAACTGGCAACGTCTACTGGCGGCTGGTACGAACAGGTGGAGAATGCCGATCAATTGCAGAAGGTTTTTCTAAGGATCTTTGAAAAAGTAGGTAAGCCGGATGCAGTACCGCTGAAGGATAATAAGTTTTCTGTTGATGAGAGTATTACTGAAGCCACGCTGTTGGTCTTCCACAAACCCGGTGCCCAGGAAACAGAAGTTGTCCCGCCGAATGGTAAAGAGTTCAACGCCAATAATGCCCCTTCCTCAGTCAGTTGGCACCGGGATGAAGGTTACGAAATGCTTACCATCTCAAATCCACAGGCAGATGAATGGAAGATCCGGGCGGCGGAGGTCGATCCGGATAACCGGGTTATGGTTGTTACAGACCTGAAAATGCAGACGACCGATCTACCAAATCGTTTGATTCAGGGACAGTCACTACCCATGATAGTCAATTTTACCGATCACGGTAAGCTGATTCAAAAGCAGGAATTCTTAAAAGTAGTCAATATATCAGCTACCCAGGAAGATAGCATGGGTCCCTCTGAGGCCCGGCCATTGATGGATGATGGTCGGGAACCGGATAAAATGGCAGGAGATGGACTGTTTTCCATCTCATTTGGTGGGGAGTCGCTGAGTAGCGGTTTAGGTGAGCTGGTGCTCAATGCCTCTGGACCCACCTTTGTCCGTGAACGAAGAATGACTTTTGAAGTGGTGCCGCCGGTTAATTTAGAAGTCTCTCCTCGCAGCGATGGTCGGTCACTTGAGGTTAAGATCTCCGCTGACCCAGATCTGATCGAACCGTCAAGTTTACATCTTGAAACTTGGGTTGAGGATGCTGAGGGAGAGCAGTTTCGTCTACCCCTAGCTAACCAGTCAGGCAGTCAGGGCAGTAGTGGTGAGATTGATCTCATGAGTTTCTCCGGCACACGACAGATTGCCATTAAAGCTGTTGCCAAAACCAAAACTGGCACAGTGATTGACTATTTTGATATGCCTGTTGAAGTTGAAGGCATGAAAATGCCTGAACCGATAGCCGTAGAAGAGCCTAAGTCAGCGCCACCTCCACCCACACCCATAGAATCCGAAGCTGTGCCTGCGTCGGAACCCGTGGTTGAGTCAGAACAGGATGAAAGCGAAGCAGGGAATGTCGGTTGGCTATCTGCTGCAATCTGGTTTGGAGTGATCAACATATTAGTTATATTCGGTGGCGGTGGAGCCTTCTGGTGGATTCGTCGACGAAATCAACGCAACATGGTCAGCTTAGTCGATGAAACAGACACAGAGGCTGTTGAGATTGATGAGGAGAAGGGCTCATGATTGAAGTCAGCTCCCTGGTAGCCCTCATTGTGGCTGAAGTGTTGGTTGGATTGGTGATACTAAGTGGCCTATTGGTTTTGTTTACCATGTTACGCAAAGGGCGTATTCGAAAAGCTGCACATCACCTGGCTGAACGTGTTAGGAGCGACAAACCAAAACGTGTTGAACGGATCAAGACACTTTTACAGGATCGTTTTCAATATAAAGATACTGAGTTGGACCAGGCATTGCACAACATCATGCAGTCAGAGATGCTGCTTTACCAGAACGTCATTAATGGCTTCCTGAAAGATGATCAAGTGCATTTGGGTAATCCCCCCAAAAAATAACGGGGTTCAAAAGTAGAATTTTCCAATTATGATTACGAAAAGGAGAATCTACAATGAAGAAGTCCCG
>JAHXHU010000426.1 GCA_025656375.1 Candidatus Thiodiazotropha sp. (ex Ustalcina ferruginea)
ACGGCAGGGGCATGAATAGGCTGTCAAAGATCGAGTGTCTTTTATGCCTGGGACGCATAAATGACATCACGAGATCGAAGACTCACTTGCTCATATTTAGCATTTTGTGGAAATTCATTTTTACGATCCCTGTCCTGGATCAGGTATTAATCTTAACCATCGTTCCCTTAATCGTAATGATGCCACCCGCATCGATATTGCACCTTTCCCGCAGCCGTCTTGAAGGTCACATCCGTACCGGACACCTCAATTTTACCGCTTGATTCCATACTGATCGATGCAGCACCTGTCTTCAATACGATTTTGCTGGCAGCGTTTACCTCATACTTATCATCTACGGTAATTGAATATTTATTACCCACGTTGGTCAGTTTGTTACCACCTACCTCTACCTCTTCTGTCAGGTCTCCAGCAACAGATTCCCTCCTACAGAACCCTTTCTGTTACCACCGACCGTCTCAATTTTATACCCGCCTACTTCTTCGGCCTTGGCACCGCCTACAGTTTCATTCATAGCGCCACCGACCGATACCTGATACAAGCCGCCGATGGTAAGCTCCTTTGCCGCACCCACAGTTTCAGCGCTATTGACTCCGACCGTTTCAGATTTGTTCAAGCCAACTGTTTCAGTTTTATTCGAGCCGACTGTTTGAGACATGTTCACACCGATAGTCTCAGTATGATTATTCACGATCGTTATCGTTTTATCGTTCTTAACATCTTCCTTCTTGTCGTGACCAACAGTCAGTGACCGATTGTATCCAACATTCTCCGTACGGCTGCTTTCTGTGATGTTTTTATGGTTTTTCTCCGCATGAATATAGAGTTCTTCCGATCCTTTTTTATCTTCGAAACGGATTTCATTGAATGTATTGGTGTTGCCACCCTTTGTACTTCGGCTCTTTATGCCGCTTTGGGTCATGCTTTCAGGCAGGCCATAGGGCGGCATCTGATCAGCATTGTAGACGCGACCCGTTATAATCGGTCTATCCGGATCACCTTCAAGAAAGTCGACGATCACTTCCTGACCGATGCGGGGAATATGCATCGCCCCCCAGTTTTTACCTGCCCAAACCTGAGAGACACGGATCCAGCATGAACTGTTTTCATCGCTACTGCCGTAACGATCCCAATGAAACTGCAGCTTTACTCTGCCATACTCGTCGGTGTAGATCTCTTCACCTGACTTGCCTACCACCACTGCCGTCTGTGGACCCTGGACCATCGGTTTGGGTGTGATACGTGCAGGTCGATAGCTCTCTTTACTGTCGATGCAGGAAAAATCACACTCATAGATAGGGCCCTCCGCAATGTCGGGTACCGCATCCGCATCGAAGGCATCTGAATAGAGAGAATGAAAGGCACTGGTAATTAAATATTCTCGATTCTGGTCCCCACGAGGGTGTTCCGTGAGTGTGAACAACCCGCCTGTACAGACCCCACGTGCCTCGCCCTTTCCTTCGAGTACTTCATGCCCCGCCTGGATCTCTTCGATACGGTTTCTGGCATAGGTTTCGCCATCCGATGTCTTCTCATACTCGCCGGGATAGTCATAGATCTCATAGTCCGCATAGGGGTGGCTTCGCGGTAAAGGCGCATTCGAAGAGAGATCGGACTTCGGTTTCTTGAAGTCGTAGTCTGTGTGTGCAAATCGGCCGGGTTGTACAGACTTGGTAAACTTCCACCCATGAATGTAGTCTTTCCATCGGCTCGATCCGGCTTCAGTAGGGGGTAGATAAGGTATTTCCGAATAGGCCTCCAGGACGCTGTGGGAACTGTAGTCATCACAGAGTACTAGGGTGTGCTTTCCCGCAACATGGGTAAAGTAGTAATAGATCCCCTCTTGCTCCATCAGTCGACTGACAAAGTTAAAGTCCGTCTCCCGATACTGAACACAATACTCCCACTCCCGGTAGGCATTGCTCAACCGATCCTCGAAATCGGTGAAACCGTTATCCCGAAACACCTCCTTGATGATATCGGGTACCTTCTTATACTGAAAAATACGACAGTCTGAAGTTCTGGTAAGCAACCATAACCAGGGTCTCAGGGTGGCACGGTAGTGTGCAAAATAGGCGATGTGCCCGATTTGGGTAAACTGACTCACGTATCCGTCGAAATAGCGTTTGCTGGTATCCACCATATCCATTTCAACGGTCATTTTTTTGCCCAGTAGTGCATCATGCGCGACCGATTCATTCTCGCTCAGCAAATCTACTGTAAACTCAAACAAACGTCCTAACTCTTCTCTTGCCTCCATTTTGAGTATGAAGAGTTCATCAGGCCCCAGTGGGGTTTTGATCTGTATCTGTCGATTACTCTGTGTGAATGCCATCCAAGACTACTGCCTGATCAGGTAAGCATAGCAAATAGATACTCCATACCCTTTTTTGTATTTCTGTCCATGACTGTAGAGCAGCAGGACATCGAGTGGTAAGGAGCAAGTTTAGATTAAGAGTATGTGTGCCAGAAACTCTCCGGTCAATGACATCTGATTGGTACTTTTTCACATTGACGTTCAGTATCGTATAGTTCTGGCAGGTTAATACCATTCTATACAGGAGAAATCTGATATGTGTTTAGCAGTTTATTGGCAGACTCTAATAGAACTTAGATGACACTCACTCAGAAATCCACATTTCAATCTTCTCCACTGTTGGGATATATTCAGATCCAATGAGCGAATAATCCTCTACTCATAAAAATGTCTTCAGGATTCGCATTGAAAGGGTGAAGTGAAATGTCAGAGCGATTGAACTTCTCGGTCGAGCTAGGAAAGCGGCCTCAACAGAAACCCAAAAGAGGTCCTGAAAAATCCAGCCTATCGGTTGTCATACTGGGGGCATTCGGCAGTGGCACGGGTACAGGTAACCCGCTCAGTGAACTGACACCCTCACTTCACAAAGTCGATATCGATACACTTGACAGACTGATTTCCCACTTACAACCCACACTGGATATTGCACTGAATGACAGTGGTCAATCATTGAAAATACAATTCAGTTGTATGGAGGATTTTCATCCGGATCAACTCCATACCCGATTGGATCTCTTTCACACTTTGGAAAATGATGACGAGGTGCTCGGATCTGGTGAAGATACCACACAAGATTCACCTGTCATTAGAGAGAAACCCAGCCAGGGGGAATCAGAACAGCAAACATTGTCGAGACTTCTCGGTAAACGCTCCCTGAATGTTGAACAACGTCAGTATGACACCTCTACAATATCTGATTCAAAGCAGTCAAAGATAGAAGAAGTGGTACGCCGTCTCGCAGAAGCTCCGTCACACTACGATGAGCAAAACGAACCAGAGGTTGACAATCTGCATCCGGACCCCAGCCAGAAAACAACCACCCTTCTCAGGTACCTCCTACACAGTGAGGCTTTCCAGACATTAGAGGCAAGCTGGCGTTCCATAGACTGGCTTCTTCGTAGTACAGAACCTGATGTGGCCATTCATTTCTATCTCCTGAACACCCCCCGCCAAGTGCTGGAAAAAGATTTGCTGACCAGTGATGACCCGCACGCTTCGCTTACCCATCAACTTATTCAGCAACAGGTGATGGATGGCGCTCTATCAGAAGTCGATTTTATGCTTATAGACAACCATACCTATACTGCCAATGAACACGACCTGAAGATGCTGGATAGTCTTGGCAGGTTGGTCAACTCATTTAATGGCCGTATGTTTACTGCGGCAGATAAGTGTTTCTATGGAGATGAGGACTCAGACAAATTAGACCTGGAAGCCTGGCACGCCTTCAGGGAAACACCCATAGCATGCAGGATATCGTTACTGCTCCCACGAACCTTGCTGAGATTGCCGTATGGTGCCGACACTGATCCTATTGAGTCTTTCCCGTACGAAGAGCTGGGTGACAGTTGGCGTACAAAAGAGCTGCTTTGGGGTAATCCTGCGTATGCCCAGCTCATCCTGCTGGCGCAACAGTGGTTGAGTGACAACCCTTCGGATGACTCGATAATCACTGATCTACCAGCCTACTCCTACCAGCAGGATGGTGAACAGTATTTACAACCCTGTACTGAACTATTACTGGAGGAGCGGCAGATTCGTCGACTGCTTGATCTTGGACTTACCCCCGTTATCGGCAGTCGAAAGACAAATAGTATTCAGCTTCCTTGGTTTCAGACTCTGTGTCTCGATGGCAACAACTGATCAGTAAGCCATGGTTGCTCAAGCGAGTGCAAATTCAGCAGAAAATTGGGCCAGTGAAATTCGGTAAATCAATACATGCCATTCTCAATGGAGCGTTAGATCTAAAATACAATCACTCAGAATGGTAATATTTCACTTCCACTTGAATACGATTCATGTAGTATCAAGTACAACGGTTTTGTGCTAAACCTACCCATAAACAGGGGTTAATCGGGTAGCCGGGGGTCTCTAACCCCCAGCCCCCACAACACCCTGCATGCGGCTCCGCACAGGGCGTTTCACTTGGAATGGTGAA
>JAHXHU010000375.1 GCA_025656375.1 Candidatus Thiodiazotropha sp. (ex Ustalcina ferruginea)
TAATAGCTTGAAATCGCTAAGGATGGTGACCTTCCTACAGAGGACTTTCACCTCATTAGTTCATACCCATGCTGGGCGTACACAAAGAAAACTGAATCTTCAATTCAAGGCGACCCATCATGACAACCCGGCAAACCATCAGTTACCCTCACCCCTCTTTTGTCTGTCAATAAGCACTCCAGAACATGACTGCCATATTGCTGAAAGAGATCTTGACCTCTCAGGTTGAAACTGTCACTGACTATACTCTGATACCACAGGTATTGGCCATCATGGAGCAGTCTCTGATCAGCTGTATCGTTGCTACAGACCAACAAAACCGGCCGCTGGGTATTTTTACTGAGCAGGATGCCATTCAGCTGATGGCCGATGAACACCCGATCAAGGATCTTTGCATGGGTGAGGTCATGAGTTCCCCACCGCTGACTGCGGGGGAAGAATATGATTTCCTAGATGCTTATCGGATGATGACCGAGAAATCCTATCGCCATTTATTGGTCATCGACAAGGCTGGCTGCCTAGTCGGATTAGTCAGCGAAGCAGATTTCCTTCACCACATGGGGATGGAGTACCTGGTCGAACTGAAGACAGTCGGTTCAACCATGTCTCGGCAGGTTGTCACCTTGGAACCGTCAGCACCCTTGATAAAGGCCATCAATCTCATGGCACAGCATCACATCAGTTGTATTGTGATCTGCAAAGAGCAATATCCGGTAGGCATAATCACTGAACGCGATATCGTTCATCTCGCCCAGACAATGGATCAAAACAGGGAGGTTACTGTTGATGAGGTCATGCACAAGCCTGTCATCTCATGTCACCCAGATCTACCGATGCAAGAAGCTGCCCGAATCATGGAAAAACAGCGTATCAGACGCGTAGTAGTTACCTATGGGGGTGGTAAGCTTACAGGACTTATCACACGTCACGATTTAGTTAAAGCGTTGCAGGGACGCTATATGGAATACCTGCATGAGACCCTTGCCCGTACCAACCGAGATCTACTGAACACCCGCGGCAACCTCAAAGAGGCACAACAGAAAGTATTCCTGCTGAGCCTGATTGAACAGATCGATGATGCCATCTACATCATAGAGTCCAAGAGCGGACGTATCCTCGAAATCAATGACAGGGCCTGCAATATGCTCGACTATAGCCGTGATGAGCTCTGCAGCAAGATGGCTTGGGAAATCTCTACGGTTATCAGCAATGCCGAAAAATGGAAAGAGATACAGACCCGCCTAAAAAATGAAGGCAGCCTGACACTGCGTACTACACACCGTAAGCGCGACGGTACACTTGTCCCCATCGAAGTGAACGCCAAATACCTACGTCACGAAGAGACTGACTACTCCCTCGCAGTTGCCAGAGATATCACAGAGAGAGAAAGGCAGATGGCGCGTCAGCGCCTCTATGCGACACTTTTTGAAAATACCCGTGAAGGTGTGATGGTAACTGATAAGGAAGGTGTCCTCTGTATGGTCAACCGGGCATTTACCGAACTAACAGGTTATTCAGAATCTGAAGTACTCGGAATCACACCCAGCTTCCTTCAATCGGGAAAACACGATCATCTCTTCTATAGCAAACTGTGGGACAGCCTCATTTCTTCAGGACACTGGCAGGGTGAAATCTGGAACCGCCGCAAGAACGGTGAGATCTTTCCCGAATTACTGAGCATCAGCAGTGTTCATGGAGACCAGGACGACTTGAAATTCTATGTCGGTGTGTTCTCCGATATCAGCCAACTCAAACAAACCGAGGCCAAACTCGAGTACCTCGCCCACCACGATCCTCTGACCCACCTGGCCAACCGACGCTTGCTAATGTCTCAACTGGATTACGGGTTGAAGGCAGCCGGTCGAAACCATGAGATGATGGCGCTACTGGTCCTCGATCTCGACCGTTTCAAAGATATCAACGACAGTTATGGCCATCTGATCGGTGACCAGTTGTTACAACTGGTTGCACAGCGATTAAGCAAACGGTTGCGTGAGAGTGATCTGGTAACCCGTCTTGGTGGTGATGAATTTGCAATACTGATGCAGGGATTGGTCAACTCCGGGGATGCAGCAATCCTCGCCAGTGAGATCATCCAAGCGCTCAATGAGCCTTGGCAACTTCCGGAGGGGTTGGAGCTCCAAGTTGGCACCAGCATAGGCATAAGCCTCTATCCTGATCATGGGGATAGTGCGGAAATTCTCTTGCAACATGCCGATACTGCGCTCTACAAAGCAAAAAATGAGGGGCGTGGACGCTTCTGCTACTTCTCCGAAGAACTGACCTTGGCGGCGCGTCTACGTATCGAGATACATAACAATCTGCGACATGCCCTGGCAGAAGAGAAACTCTCTGTTTTTTATCAGCCTCAACTCGACTTTCATAGTGGACAGATAGTTGGAGCCGAAGCCTTGTTGCGCTGGCACGACCCTGATCATGGCAATATCGCTCCCAGTCAATTCATCCCGGTGGCGGAAGAGACAGGACTGATCAACCGGACCGGTGAGTGGATTTTGCACGAAGCATGCACTCAGGGCAAAGCCTGGTTGGAGGATGGATTCCCACCTCTCTCTTTGGCGGTCAACCTTTCCGTTCATCAACTTCGACAGAGTGATTTAGTTGAGAAAATCACCAGGATCTTAAATGAGACAGGCTACCCGGCCGGACAACTCTCGTTGGAGGTTACCGAGAGTGCTCTCATGGAGCGCGAAACAGAAGCAGGATCAATCCTCTGTCAACTTCGGGAACGGGGACTGCACCTATCCATTGATGATTTTGGCACCGGTTACTCCTCACTCGCCTATCTACAGCGGCTACCACTGGATGAACTCAAGATCGATAAAAGCTTTATCGATGAGATTCCCTATAAAAGAGAAGATATGGAGATCACCACCACTATCATCTCCATGGCAAAAAATCTTGGTTTGAGTGTACTTGCAGAAGGGGTGGAGACTGTTGAGCAACATCGTTTTCTGCAACTGCACGGCTGCGACTTTTTCCAGGGTTATCTGTTTAGCCCGGCTGTGTGTGCTAATGAGTTCAAACGTCTGCTTGAGCTTGAGCCTGATGATCAGGCAAGTACAGTAAATCGACGTTGGAAGCTCCCTGTGATTGAATGAATTAACAGAAATTACAATCATTTAATTTTATTGTCTGAGTATTTGATGAATATTTCACTCATAAACAAATCCACATGCACCGATATACAGGTTAGGCAAGGTATGCATAAACATGGGTTCAATCTCCCGTTGCTGGTGTCAGTGCTCCTCTTCACCAGTCTGCAGGTCACTGCCGGCGTGCCTAATGAGCGTGACGAGCTGAGCAGATTAAAACAGCTGAGTCTGGATGATCTGCTGGAGGTGATGGTTACATCTGTCTCCCGTAAAGCGCAGACGCTCTCCGATGCAGCCAGCGCCATTTATGTCATTACTCAAGAAGATATACGTCGTTCCGGCATGACCCATATTCCAGAGCTGTTACGCATGGTGCCAGGCATGCATGTAGCACAAATCGATGCCAATAAATGGGCCATCAGTGCACGCGGATTCAACGGTCGATTCGCCAACAAGCTGTTGGTACTGATGGATGGCCGCAGTCTCTACACGCCTCTCTATTCCGGTGTCTATTGGGATGTTCAGGATACGGTACTGGAAGATATCGAACGTATCGAAGTCATACGTGGTCCGGGTGCCACATTATGGGGATCCAATGCAGTCAACGGCATTATCAACATCATCACAAAATCGACACATGATACCGAAGGTGGAATGATCTCATTGGCTGGCGGCAGTGAAGAAGAGGCGTTGGGAACCTTGCGTTACAGTGGCAAAACCGCTACGGACAACACCTATAGAATTTATGCAAAAGGATTTCAACGCGATGGCGCCATCTTCTTTGATGGGAGCGACGCAGCGGATGACTGGCAAGAAGAGCGCCTCGGCTTCAGAATAGACAGCAAGCTCTCCGAGATAGACAGTCTTACGCTGCAGGGTGATCTCTACAACAGTATGGCGGGACAAAATATCTTTACTCCCTTTCCACCACCCTCCGGCAGTATCAACAGAGATGAGGCTGATACCTCAGGTGGCAATCTACTGACGCGCTGGACCCATCGTCTCTCTCAGGAGAGTAACCTGAGTTTGCAATTTTATTACGACAGGACCAAAAGAAAAAATACCACGTTGACAGAGCATAGAGATACCTACGACCTCGATTTTCAACACGACTTTCTGCTTAACGAAAGGCACGCAATCGTTTGGGGAGCCGGATACCGGTCTGCTCGTGATGAAATTCACTCTCCCGAGACATCAGCCCTCAAATTCAACCATCAAAAGAACCGAGACTGTATTTTCAGTGCCTTTGTACAGGATAACATCACCTTGGTGCCTGACCGGATACATATGATTCTGGGATCTAAATATGAGCACAATGACTATACCGGCAACGAGTTTCAGCCCAGCTTGCGAATGACCT
>JAHXHU010000089.1 GCA_025656375.1 Candidatus Thiodiazotropha sp. (ex Ustalcina ferruginea)
ACTGTTATTCGGGGATCCACCAGATCCCGATATTTCACCACTTCAATCCAGGCTGCTATTCTCATGAATATTTATGGGACAGCAGTGGGTTAATATATATACCCTGTCTTTTTTAAAACTATGACGCTTAGCAAACTTCAGGGGTCCCAATTGAAAAAGAGAACCATATGCCTTTGCAACCTTTCCGGAGGCATCCGATAGTAAAGGGAATGGCATTTGGCTCGACACAATCTACCTCCATTAAATTGGAACTAATCATATATTTAGTTCGTTAGTTTCAATCGATGATTGTTTCCAAACTTTCGCTATCATACGTATGTCGAGGTTGGCGTAATCAATCCTTACTCAGTGATATTCAAATTTAGACAGGAATATGGGGGTTATGTCACTTTATTAGCTGCGGGATTAAACAATTTCATAATTAGAAAACCAACCACTGCAGAGAGGACTGAACCCACAAGAATACCCAATCGATCTCCCATTATTACAGCATCTGAACCGCCTTGCTCAAACGCCAGTGACGCGATGAACAGACTCATGGTAAAACCGATTCCGCAGAGGACAGATGTGGCATAAAAGCCCCACCAGCTGGCACCGTTAGGTAGACGTGCAAACCCCATGACAATGGCCACACCGCAAAACAATAGAATACCTATTTGCTTTCCTAGGAAGAGTCCTGCTGCGATGCCTAATGGAATAGGCTCAATCAGGGCATTAATTGTCAATCCCGAGAGAGAAACACCTGCATTGGCAAATGCAAATACCGGGACAATCAACAGTGCCACCCATTGATGTAGGCCATGCTCCACCTCACGCAGTGGCGAACGTTCACTGTTTTTCGGATCCTTGAGCGGAATCATAAGGCCCAGCAGAACACCCGCCAATGTCGCATGAACCCCGGATTTCAGCACAGCTACCCAGAGTATGACGCCTACCATGACGTAAGCTGAAATTCGCGTGACCTTTAATAGATTCAATGCAAAAAGACCCAGGATGGCAACCAGAGCAATCATTAAGCTAACAACAGAAAGGTCTGCAGTATAGAAGATGGCAATGATAACCACTGCACCCAAATCATCGAAAATCGCCAACGCCATCAGAAATACTCTTAGTGAGATCGGTACCCGATTGCCCACCAGTGCGAGAATCCCGAGAGCAAAGGCGATATCTGTAGCAGCAGGGATAGCCCAACCATTCAATGCCAGCGGATCACCCTTGTTTAACCAATAATATATTGCTGCTGGCACCAGCATACCGCCAACTGCCCCCACTCCGGGTAGAATAATCTGGTCCGGTCCTGACAATTCACCTTCTAAAAACTCTCGCTTCACCTCCAACCCGATCAGCATAAAAAAAACAGCCATAAGACCATCGTTGATCCACAACAGCAAAGGCTTATCTAAATGCAATTCACCGATACGTATTTCGACAGGCGTGCTTAATAGTGCATCGTAAAACCAACTCAGTGGAGAGTTCTCAAGCACCAATGCCAGCACAGCGGCAACTATTAAAAGTATACCGCTAGCGGAATCCTGACGCATGAAATCCTGAAGCCACTCCGATATTTCGTTTGAGTATTCTCTCTGTAATTGCATCTTTTTTATTCTCACTGACACAAATAGACAACCCAAAAGAGGCTGTCTCCATACACCAATACTATATACATTTTTATAGCAAAACTATTTCTGATATCTATATTGCACCTAATCAAGTGCTTATTCTGCTGCAAATTATTTTGCTTGACATCACAGAAAAGTACTCCACAGATATTTTTTTAACTCATAAAAAAAGGGTGCTATAAAGCACCCCGAAGGAAACCGGAAGAAACTACCGGCGGAGGATCATTCTGTGGCACTTATCTGGAGCGCTCATCCAGCCATTGTCCAATGGCAGGAGGCACTAACTTCTGAGCCTTACCACTGACATATATGCCGATATGTCCACCCGGAAAAGAGAGCTCCGTATAGTCCTTACTACCTGTGCGATTTCGCAATGCGCGTGAGGAATCGGGTGGCACAAGATGGTCTTGCTCAGCAAAAATATTCAGCACAGGACAGGTGACATTTTTCAGATCTATTGGGCGATCTCCCACTTTCACACCACCTTCAATGAAACCATTTTTCTGATAGAAGTCCTTGACGAACTGCCTGAAGGTTTCACCCGCCTGATCAGGACTGTCGAAAATCCACTTCTCCATACGCAGGAAGTTTTTCAACTTATCTTCGTCTTCCAACACATCTACCATACTCAGGTATTTCTGTCCGGTCAGGCTAAACGGTTTAAGCGAGAGAAAAGTCCAATTCAGTAGCTCCCCTGGTACATTACCCAAGGTATCGATTAACAGATCGACATCCAAATGCTGGACCCAGGCGGAAAGCATATTATCCGGCGTTTGAAAATCAACCGGGGTAACCATAGTGATGATGTTTTTTACCTTGTCGGGATGCAGTGAACTGTAGCAAAGACTGAAAGCGCCACCCTGACATATTCCAAGGATATTGATCTTATCCAGCTTGTGACGTTTACGGACCACATCGACACAACGGTCGAGATATCCGTTGATATAGTCATCCATAGTCAGTGATCGGTCTGCCTCATCCGGATAGCCCCAGTCTACAAGATAGATATCCTGTCCGGTTGCAAGTAAATTGCGTACTGTAGACCGATTCTCTTGCAGGTCTGTCATATAGGGACGATTGACCAATGCATAGACGATCAATGTCGGTATTGAACTCTGCACAACATCGGCAGGCGCTTCATAACGATAGAGTCGTAGTTTATCTTCGCGATAGATTTCTACTTTAGGGGTCACACCCGCATCAATCTTTTCAGAGTTCAACAGATTTTCGACCCCTTTACCCAGTTTGCGGCTGTAGTCGAGCATCTCTTCAGACAACTGATCGGGTCGCATATTAAATGGTTGCACTTCTGTTCTCCTCTTGTCCTAGTCTTGCACACTTACTTGCTTCTACACCAGCCTGCTCAACAACCTTCCAGGGGGTCTGATGCTATCTGAAGATCACCGCTTAGGCATACAGGTTATCTGTTCATGTCACCTTAGATGGGCCGGTTGTTCTGTATCACTTCAGGACAGACTACACTTTCTTGCCAGCTGCTTTCTTTTTAATAGTGACCTTTTTCTTAGGTGTAGCAGCTGTTTTCGTTGGAGCCGAGCCGGCTTTTGGCCTGCTTGTCACGAGGGCACGTAATTCAATCATCTGCTCTTTCAGCAACTCGATCTCAGATCGCATTGCCTTGGATTCACGACGTGACTCCTGGAGGCGATCCTGCAAGGTACGCAACTCTCTGCGCGTGGGCATATTCAGACCGCCTAAAGCCTCATCGACAACATGCCCAAGTTTCTGTTTCAGAGCCATTAAACCGTTAATAAGGCGACCGTTAATCTTGGCGTATTCAGGGGTCATGACTTGTTCGCCATATACCTCTTCACTGCTGCTGACCCAGAGATTGTAAAGGCCTCGTGCACTCTCTACTTGCTTGCCATCATTAGCCAATCCCTCGATCTTCTCCTTCATACGATTGGCTGACAGCAAACCCAGATTGGAAAAGAACTCCATGTACTCACCCAAACACCGTTGGTATTCGACCACACGCCGGGTAAGTTGCTTATACTGCCCCTCCTCCTCACGCATATAACCCAGGCCAGGTGCACTGAGAAAGCGATCCAGGCCATCCTTGTGTGGCATGTTCCGCAGCAGGTCACCAGGTATCAGCGATAAAGAAGAGACCATCCGTTGCCAGTTATCCATAGGCATTTCCCAGAATGCCATCATCTTGTGGAGCGCATCATCTCCCGCCGCTTCGCTACCGCCAAAGATGTTGTCCCTATCCCCTGAGAACAGCTTTTGTAGATCAGCTACGGTTCGGTTAGCGGCATCCAGCCAGTTCTTACTGTCATTGGCATTGCTGTAGTAACCCTCAGCCATGCGGAAGTAGCTATGGGTCTGTGCCATCATTTTGCTCATGAAATCGCGTGTCATATCATCGGCTCCAGGGGATAAGCCCTGCCACCAATGCTCCATGGCACTCTCCAGAGGTGATTTCAGAGGTTGCTGTAAACCCATCGCCTTGCGGCTCATATCAGTCCAGTTTTCCCAGTATTTCTGCTGGGTCTTCATCCAATCCTCGTTCCAGAATGCTGATCCACTCATGGTCTTGTCTCGTATTTGCAGCACGAATGTCGATTCGTTTCAATTGTTAGTTTCGGGCCGAGGTCAACCTCATAGAGCCCTGTTGTGGTATTGACAACGGAGGACGACCCCCCCCCACACAGAACATTCATAGCCTAAATACGCTAACAATAAAAATTGTGCGCTGCAACATTTTTTGTGTACGCCCAGCATGGGTATGAACTAATGAGGTGAAAGTCCTCTGTAGGAAGGTCACCATCCTTAGCGATTTCAAGCTATTAGA
>JAHXHU010000149.1 GCA_025656375.1 Candidatus Thiodiazotropha sp. (ex Ustalcina ferruginea)
CCAACTCGAGGGACACGCAGTAAGATCGCCCATGGTCGGTACTTTCTACAAATCCCCTTCACCAGGCAGCAAAGCTTTCGTAGAGGTGGGCCAACAGGTTGCCGTCGGCGATACACTCTGCATCATCGAAGCGATGAAGATCCTCAATCAGATAGAATCCGACAAGGCCGGCACAGTAAAGAAAGTACTCGTAGAAAATGGCCAGCCTGTTGAATACAACGAACCCCTCTTCATCATTGATTGAGTGAAACCATGATAGACAAGATTGTAATCGCCAATCGTGGTGAGATCGCACTGCGCATTCAACGTGCCTGTAAAGAACTCGGTATTAAAACTGTTGCCGTCCACTCTGAAGCTGATCGCGACCTGAAACATGTACTGCTTGCCGACGAGTCGGTATGCATTGGCCCCGCACCATCAAGTGAGAGTTATCTCAATGTACCGGCCATCATCAGTGCCGCTGAAGTCACCGACTCGGTTGCTATCCACCCCGGATATGGGTTTCTCTCAGAGAATGCAGACTTTGCTGAGCGAGTAGAAAATAGTGGCTTCATCTTTATTGGCCCTAGTGCAGATACGATTCGCATAATGGGTGACAAAGTGGCTGCCATTGAAGCCATGCGCAAAGCCAATGTCCCCACAGTACCGGGATCAAACGGACCACTCGACGGTAATGCGAAACGCACCAAAGAGTTCGGCAATGAGATCGGTTATCCGGTAATTATAAAGGCTGCTGGAGGCGGCGGCGGTAGGGGTATGCGTGTCGTACATACAGAAGCCACACTGCTGAATGCAGTGGCGATGACTAAAGCCGAAGCTGAAGCTGCCTTTGGTAACGGCACTGTCTACATGGAGAAATTCCTCGAGAATCCACGCCATGTAGAGTTTCAGGTTCTCTCAGATACCCACGGCAATGCCATCCACCTTGGTGAACGTGACTGTTCAATGCAACGTCGCCATCAAAAAGTGGTGGAAGAGGCGCCCGCTCCAGGCATTACCGATAAACAGCGCAGCGATGTCGGTGAACGATGTGCCGAGGCCTGCCGACAGATTGGATATCGAGGAGCCGGCACCTTCGAATTCCTGTATGAGAATGGGGAGTTTTACTTCATCGAAATGAATACCCGGGTACAAGTAGAGCATCCGGTCACCGAGATGATTACCGGCGTCGACATCGTCAAAGAGCAGATTCTCATTGCTGCAGGGGAGCCCTTAAGCTACCAACAACA
Source organism: Candidatus Thiodiazotropha sp. (ex Ustalcina ferruginea) (assembly GCA_025656375.1). Taxonomy (GTDB): domain Bacteria; phylum Pseudomonadota; class Gammaproteobacteria; order Chromatiales; family Chromatiaceae; genus Thiodiazotropha. Next base: position 1,230 of record JAHXHU010000149.1, read on the forward strand.
TCAGATCAAACTGCAGGGCCATGCTGTCGAATGTCGAATCAATGCAGAAGATCCGGAGAAATTTCTACCCAGTCCCGGCACCATCACCCAACTCCACACCCCGGGTGGGCCAGGTATCCGTGTCGACACCCACATCTACAACGGCTATAGAGTCCCACCCTATTACGACTCCATGATCGGCAAACTGATCGCCCATGGCGAGACCCGCGATTCTGCCATCGCCCGGATGCGAATCGCCTTGCAGGAGATGGTGATCAGCGGCATCAAGACAAACATCCCGCTGCATCTCGACATCATGCGTGATAGTGCCTTCAAAGCAGGTGGTGCGAACATCCACTACTTGGAGAAGAAGCTGGGACTTTAATAGCATTTTAAATTGTGAATTAACATGCGCTTCGCGCGCACATAACTAATTCAAAATTATTCATGGCTTGGCTACAACTCTCCATCGATAGCAGCGAAACCGAAGCTCCCTTGCTGGAGCTGGTGTTCGAAAACCTCGGTGCACTCTCAGTAACTCTGGTTGATGCTGGCGACCAGCCTCTCCTGGAAATTCCGCCTGAATCGGAGCAGCTGTGGCAACACACACGGGTGACTGCCCTGTTCGAAGGGGATCAGAACCCGCTGGCACTGCGCAGCGCCCTTGCTGCAGCCCTTGATGAACGACTCATACAAAGATTACATTGTGAACGCATCGAAGACCGAATTTGGGAACGTGTCTGGCTGGAACATTTCGAACCCATGTCTTTTGGCCGTCGACTATGGGTCTGTCCTGAGGGTGAGTCTATTGATCAAGCGGATGAGGATGCAGCTGTCATCCAACTCGATCCGGGACTGGCCTTTGGCACTGGCACCCATCCCACTACTGCACTCTGCCTGGAATGGCTCGATGCTCAGGATCTACAGGGAAAAACGCTCATCGACTATGGTTGTGGCTCCGGCATTCTTGCCATTGCCGCCCTGAAACTTGGAGCACTTTCAGTCGTCGCAGTCGATCATGACCCGCAAGCTTTAGGGGCCAGTAAAAATAACGCCGAAAAGAATGACGTGGCGGATCGCCTCAAGACCTACCTGCCGGACGATACACCCGACCGGCAATTTGACTTACTGGTAGCAAATATCCTTGCTGGGCCATTGATTCAATTGGCTCCCACACTCGCTCAACTGATCATTCCAGGTGGGCATTTCGCCCTCTCTGGTATACTTGCAGAACAGCAACTTGAGGTGGCCGCCCGCTATCAATCATTTGCCAGCCTGACAAATCCCAAGCAGCGTCAGGAGTGGATACTGATCAGCGGGACGACCCCCACCCATGGGAGTGATACTTCAACAGTGTTCAACTGAGAATTCGGGGCTCATCAGAATCAGTAGCGCAGTCAATAGTCGGTTAAAAGGGTTGCCTGCTGTTTGGCTTCAGTCTAACGTAGAGGTAATCTCTTATGAGACCATCCGAAAGCGTGGTTTCCAAGTGGTGACCAATTGGGAGAAGTTCGAGTTCTCCTTTCTTGAGACCCAAAAATCAAAGGCAGTAACCATTTTCCCCCTTAATAGAGGGCTGCTAAATGGCTACAAGTAGTAAAACACGAGAAGTGACAGCAACCTGACCTATGTTTACCCAGTGCCCACACTGTCTGACTCTGTTCCGCATAACGCCGGGACAACTAAAGGCCGCTGAGGGAAAAGTCCGCTGCTGTCAGTGCAACAGCGTGTTCAACGCATTGCTAAACCTACTGGAATCCCCCACTGCCTTCGATAATACAATGGCAGACCAAAAGGGTTCTCCGTCTCTAGAGAGGCGTCGAGAAACAGATCATGTGGACTCACAACATCCCGCTGAGGAGGTAGCTTCTGCTACTGTTGAAATTAAGTCTAGCCTGGTCAGCGACAGCGAAGTTGAAAAGTCTCTTGATGCATTGATAGATGACGATCCGACCATCCATCAACTGATGGAGGATTCCATCCTGGAGTTGAATGAGAACACCTCGGAGATTGACAGCCACAACCAATATATTCTGGAACAGGATGATGGCCTCGAAACCGAGCCATCCTATTTTACGGCCGGGACCGAGTCACAGATGTCAGCGTTACTCGATCAGGATTCAGCCTCACTACTGCTTAACAAGAAAAGCAATCAGGGAGAATTGGCAGAAGTTATCGAACTCGAGGCCCATGAAAAGCTCCCCCCTGCTTCAGAGAGTCCCGAGAACTCTGATAGCGATACCGATCAGCCAATTGACGAGGCATCATCGGAAGAGATCCTATCGGAACCGGATACCCTCTCCTCATCTCTTACCGACGATCAACCTACCACCCATACTCTGTCAGAAGAGGAAGCTCCCTTTACCTTCGAAAAACAGTATGAAGAGATACCTCCCAGTCGTTTCAAGCACTACTGGACTATGGGTTGTTTAATCTTACTGCTACCCCTAGGTGGCCAGGTCATCTGGCAATCAAGGGATTCCCTCATTCATCACGATATCGGCAGGCAACTACTACAGGGTGTATGCCGTATTGCCGGTTGCGATGTGCCGATTCGCAGGGCAACCGATAAGATCCTAATCAGTGAGCGCACACTGACCACTCATCCTGATAAAGAGAATGTCCTGTCACTTCAGCTCGAAATGGTCAATACGGCTGCTTTCCAACAACCCTACCCAAAGCTGCAATTAAGTCTCTATAACGATATAGGTAAACTCATTGCGCGACGTACTTTTTCACCCAATGAATATAAAGCCAGTCAACACCAGTCCCAGGAAATGATGCCTAAGTTACAAGCTCTACGTGCTCAACTTGATTTGGTTGATCCCGGAAGTGATGTTACAGGCTTTAAATTCGATTTTTTATAGTGACATCACATCTATTCAAAGGACAAGCATACCCATTTAATTGAGCATTGAATAATAGGAACGAAGTAACAACGGCCGAAGACCCTGTAGCGGGTTAATAGGAAAGCTACAAGAATAGATAACCGTACCGATGTAGGCATAACAATCACTACCTACCATCACTAAATTCAATTTCAAATATTAGATTAATTACTTATCCACCAGAACGCAGGACAGGTAAGTGCATATAGATTCGTTTAGATAAAATCGAGCGAGCTTAGGTAATCCCCCCAAAAAATAACGGGGTTCAAAAGTAGAATTTTCCAATTATGATTACGAAAAGGAGAATCTACAATGAAGAAGTCCCGC
>JAHXHU010000158.1 GCA_025656375.1 Candidatus Thiodiazotropha sp. (ex Ustalcina ferruginea)
CCGGGGCCATAACAGGTTGTCGAAGATCGAGTCGATTTCGGGGACTTGGAAGTCCCGAAATCCATCATGAGATCAAAGACTCTCTTGTCAGTGATGTCGATCATGCTGGAGTCGGCCTGGTGAGCAGCAAGAGGAGTAGCCAGGGCTAGTGTCATATGGCCCCTGTACTGTAACTTCCTGATATTCCGCAGTCAGTTCCCTGAAGGCGGCAGCTACCTCGTTACTGGCAGTCGGTATCGCCGCCAGGGTGATCACTGGCACAAAATACCAGAAGTAGTGTCGATTACCGGCTTGTCTCGGTATCTCATTTAGATACGGCATAAGGCCGCTGGTGAATCAGGGGATGCCGGGATCGGATCCTGCCGATTAGGGGTGGGTGTGGGTCGGATGGATGGTGTGGTGGCTAGGGTGCGGCAAGGCCGCACCCTATGGCTTAATCTCTCTAGGGAGTGGCCAGCCGCACCGGTCGCGGCGGATCCTCTATCAGTCGCGAATAACGATCTCCACTCGACGATTCTTCAGTCGGCCAGCACTGGTGCTGTTGTCTGTGACGGGTGTGGTCTCACCCATTCCTAGGGTATCGATCATTGAACCGTCTACACCGGCCTGCATCAAGGCATTCTTGACGGATAGAGCACGTCTTTCTGACAGGTCCTGGTTGAAGGTGTCACTGCCTACGTTGTCGGTATGGCCCTCGACCAGTAAGGTCTTTTCTGGATATTCGGCTAGGAATTTTGCCAATTTATCGATTGTGTTCATAGCTCCTGGCAGGAGTTCGGTCTTTCCTGTGGAGAAGAGTACCATGACCATACCGCGCTCGGTTTTCTTTGCCTGAAGCTCAGCGAGTTCAAGGCGTAGCGCCTCGGCTTTGGCTAGGGCGTTTTCCCTCTCCATCAGGGCGGCTTCCTTATCTCGTAAAGCCTCATCCTTTGCATGCTGTTCGAGTTGAATCTCTATCTCTCTTGCCTTCAGTCGTTCCTTGTTTTTTATCTCCCCCAGCTCTTCGAGTTTTGCTGCGGCAGCCTTACGTGCGGCAACTGACTGAGCAATCATTACCCGCGTCTTACCGTCGTAAGCTAGCGATGTCATATCTTCTTCATTTTCAGCGGTTGCGGCACGGCTAAGGGCCTTACTGGCACGTTCCAGTTCAGTTGACGCATAGCGGAGTAACTGCTCATTTTGTTTGGCTTCTGCATAGGCTTGCTCAGCATCGGTCAGGGCCTCTTCTGCGAGTCTTCTTGCTTCGTCAAACTCCTCCTTGGCAATAGCAGTTTCTGCACGTTTCAGTTTCTGTTTGGCACGATCAACAGCGACTGGCGCATGCATCAGGGTCTCTTCACTTTCGGCAGCAATAAGAGAGGTTTTTGCCGCTGCCATTTCAGCAACCGGTTCCGGGGTTGAGCTGCAGCCAACGATTGAGGTGAAAATCACAGCAGTGACAAAGGGGAGTGCACGATTTCGCCTTTGTGGGGGAGTCTTACAGATCATCATGACAATGTTCCTTTATTGGTATGTGTGGCTGTCCAGAATGAGTATTTCCAGGCTGGATATCCTTGATTATTGGAGTGAATGCTAGCTTCGTCAACCAAAGCCTCTGCAGTAACCAGTTTATCTGTTGCCGTCACTTATGGGTAGGATATTTGTAAGGGTAGGGTATCACCTGCCTTAATATACATGCTTGAGTTACAACGGGTAGTGTCACATCCTTAAGTTCAGGTCAAAGTCTGCCTTAAATAGCCTAGTGGAGCGAGAAAGGCTGGAGTGTGATTACAAAAATTTACGATTTCCTATAATCTATTCTTGATGATGCTACCTAACGCTATCTCATATTGTCCCGCTCACCCAGTGCCCCACTATTAAATGATCTTGATGTAGGCACTGGGCAATGTTTCTGAATGTAGACATTGTAACGGGTTGAGATACCACGCCAGGGTTAATGAAGGTCCTTTATCAAAGAATCTCTGACCGGTGATCCGAGTATTTCGATCGTGTGGTTATACGCGGGGTGATCAATACCTGCGGATAGGGTTGCCCCCCCCTTCAATGCATCGATCATCGCCTGATTCAGTTCGAAGCGGAGAAAGTGCACAGCTGATGTCTTCTCTTCAGTGGTGCGTTGTAGATCTTCATTGGCGATGGGCCTTACCTTTTCGAAGCCATCGACTTCAATCCAGATGGCCGTTTCGATGCCGATCAGTTTTGTGAGCGCCTGTTTGCGCTCCTCCACGTCGTGGTACTCCATCATGAGGGTGGCTTTCCAGTTCATTCCATCTGGAATCAATGGGTTATAGACATCGAGTTCATCCTGGATGCCCTGTTGCTCAAAGATTCGCTCAATGCGCAACATCTCCTGCACCTGATACTGCATGGTGAGCTCATCCTCGAAATAGAGTGCTGCGTGGGGACCTATAGCCAGCCGCCGACTCTTCTTGTGGTCGATTACACGAGCCCTGAACTCAGGTCGGATACGGGCATACTCTTCGAGACTGTAGAGGTCAGAATGTGAAAGATGGGTCATCAATTTCTCCTGTAATGAGTTCCTTAGATTTTTAGGCAGTAATGGGTGTTAACAGGTCCTATTCATGGGCAATGGTTTTATCGGTAAAGAGGTAATCTTTCAGCTCTTTGTCAAAACTGGGATCCTGTCGCCTTATCCACTCCAAGACCATTGCGGCATGCTCTTTCTCTTCATCTCTGTTGTGCGCAAGGATAGCCCGTAATTCAGTATCGCTACAGGCATCAACTCGTTGGTTGTACCAATCGACAGCCTCCAGCTCCTCCATTAACGAGACGATGGCCCGATGCATGTCCCGGGTTTCATTACTCAGTTGTTCCACTAGCCTTCGTTAGACATGATTTTCTCCTTGATTAAATACCGTAGGCCTTGCGTACCAAGCTGATTGGATGTTCGGGCTGACGACCGTCACGTAGGCCGTTTTCGATATGTTGGCCTGCCATTGGACAATCACTCCCGTAGTGATCTGCATCTGTCTGTTTGACCCTGTTGACGACAGGTTTGCCAATTTTCATGGCATGTTGGTGAAATTCGCTCTTAACTGCATAGGTGCCGTCGTGACCTGAACAGCGCTCAATGACCGTAACCTGCGTGTCCGGGAGCAGAGCGAGCAGCTCCTTGGTCTTTGCGCCAACATTCTGTACCCGTTGGTGACAGGCTGCATGATACGCTACCTTGCCCAGACCCTGTTTGAAGTGGGTCTTTAGCAGTCCCTTTTTGTGGCGAATAATCAGGTATTCAAAAATATCATAGATGGCCTTTGACACCTTTTTTACTGCCGGGTCATCCGGGAACAACAGGGGCAACTCCTGCTTGAACATCAGCGCACAGGAGGGGACGGGTGCGACAATGTCCCAGCCATCATCGACCAGCTTGGCTAGCACAGGAATATTGGCATTCTTAGCGGCTTCCACGGCCTCAAGATTACCCAGCTCAAGTTTCGGCATACCACAACACTGTTCTTTCTCGGCGATGGTGACCGGGATGTCGTTATGCTCGAAGACGGCAACCAGATCTTCGCCCAGATGAGGCTCGTTGTAGTTGCCGTAGCAAGTACTGAACAGAGCAACCTTGCCTTTTGTGGTGCCGGCAGGCGTTCCTTCTGCCGTTCTGTTTTTTCGGTCAGCCAGACGCTTTCGTAGCGGCTTGCTGTGAAATTCGGGGAGTTTGGCTTCTGGATGCACACCGAGGGCGTGATCCAGTATCTCACGGAAGTTTTTGGCTTTATTGAATCTGTTCACGACACCCGCAACTATTGGGATGCCTGCCAGTTTACCGAGATTATCGGTGCTTGTAAGGAGGCGGTCGCGCAGCTTGACGTCACCTTTTTGATACTTGACCGCTTTCCCCCTAAGCATGAGATGTGGAAAGTCGATATTCCACTCATGTGGTGGTACGTAGGGACACTTGGTCATGTAACAGAGGTCACATAGGTAGCAATGATCAACCACCTGCCAATAATCTTTTTTTTCAACACCATCGACCTCCATGGTTTCCGACTCGTCAACCAGATCGAACAGCGTTGGGAAGCTTTTGCATAGGCTGACACAGCGTCTGCAGCCATGGCACAGGTCAAATACCCGCTCCAGTTCTGCCATTAGCTTCTCTTCGTTGTAATAATCCGGGTTCTTCCAATCGATGGGATGCCGTGTCGGGGCTTCCAGATTGCCTTCTCTCTGGCCGGTGGGTGCTGCCATTGTTCTGTATACTCCTGATTGAGACATCGGGCGGCCCGCAGGCCGCCCATGGGCTGAACCTGAACCCATGGGTTCAGGTTACCGAGCTGTGAACTCAGTCCATTTCGTCCAGGGCTCTCTGGTAACGGTTGGCATGAGAACGCTCGGCTTTTGCCAGGGTCTCAAACCAGTCTGCAACCTCATCGAAACCTTCGTCTCG